>NZ_JBFAWG010000015.1:0-180652 GCF_040680215.1 Streptomyces sp. NPDC052107 | reverse complement strand
CAGGCCCAGACCGCCGATGGCTCCGGGCGTGGCGTTCGCGTCGATGTTCACCAGGATCGTGCGTGGCCCGACCCGCTGAGCCGGTACCGGCAACGCCCCCTCACGAAACCAGCGATACGCGGTCTGCGGATGCACACTCTGCGTCTTCGCCCATTCCGTCAGATTCACACTCCGACAACGACACTCACTCATACATGGTTACGCCCACTCACCCGACTTCGAGGACCAGCAGGTGGAGACCCCCGTGACGGTGCGGATGCTCAGGGAGCCCGCGCACTAAACCAGTGTCGTGATGCAGAACGGGTGCCCGGCGGGATCCAGCAGCACCCGCCACCGCTCCCCGCCCGGCTGGAACTCCGGCTTGTCGGCGCCCAGTTCGAGCAGCCGCTTCTCGGCGGCGTCCAGGTCGTCCACGCCCAGCTCGATGTGCGCCTGCTTCTCCTGGGCCGGGTCCGGCCAGGTGGGCCGGCGGTAGTCGGCGAGGCGGTTGAAGCCGAGGCCGGTCGAACCCTCCTTGCCGAGGAAGACGAAGTCGTCGCTGGAGAAGAGGACGGACATGCCGAGCAACTCGCCGTAGAAACGGGCCATTTCGGCGGGGTCGGAGCAGTCGAAGGTGACGGCGGCGTAGCGGAACGCGGGTGCGGATGAGGTTTCCGTGGTCATGGGGAGGACGCTAGGACATGACCAGGACAGTCCCGGTCCTGGTTGTGCACGACATGTGCCAGACTTCCCGCCGTGCTCAGCTCGTCCGCCCGCCTTCTCCGCCTGCTGTCCCTGCTGTCCTCCCGCCCCTCCTGGACCTGCGTCGAGCTGGCCGAGCGCATGGAGGTCACGGATCGCACGGTCCGCCGGGACATAGCGAGGCTCAGGGACCTCGGCTACGCGGTCGACTCCGAAGCCGGCCCCTGGGGCGGGTACCGCCTGCGCGCCGGCTCCCGCTTGCCGCCGCTGATCCTCGACGACGAGGAGGCGCTGGCCGTGGAGGTCGGCCTGCGCGAGGCCGCGCTGAGCGACGTGCTCGGCGGCGACCAGGCGGCCCTGTCAGCACTGCTGAAGCTGCGGCAGGTGCTCCCACGGCACATCGCGGACCGCCTCGGCGACCTGGACGACGCCTTCGTGCGTCTGCCCGGGCCCGACGGGCCGCAGATGCGCCCGGGCCTGCTGCTGGAACTGGCCGTGGCATGCCGGCGTGGCGAGCGTGCCCTTCTGTCGTACACCGACGGGGAGGGCAGGACCACGGTCCGGGACATCGACCCCTACCGACTCGTCCATGCCGCCCGGCGCTGGTACGTCGTCGCGCGGGACGTGGCCCGTGACCAGTGGCGCACCTTCCGCGCCGACCGTATCGACCGCTTCCAGCCGACCGGCCGGCCCGTGGACCTCACCGACCCACCGGACCCGGCCCAGCTGGTCTCCCGCAACATCGCGAACGGCCCCTACCCCCTGTCCGCGACCATCCGCCTTCCCCTCCCCATGCGGGAGGCACTACGACTCATCCCGGCCACGGTCGGCACTCACCGCCCCGACGGCCCCGACGCCACCCTCGTCGAGGTAGGCGGCCCCGATCCGGACGGCCTCGCCCGCTACCTGCTCACCCTGGGCTCACCCCTACGAGTCCTCGAGCCGGACGCGGTACGACAGGCCCTGGCGCGCCGTGCGCGTGAGCTGGCCGAGGAAAACGCGGCTCAGGGGCGGTGGATACCCGACGCGAGATAGTCGGAGAGTCGCGGCGAGGAACTCCGCTGTGGGCGCGTGGAGTTCACTTCCATCGTGCTGCGGATGGAAACTGACACCGTCCAGGCTGAACAGACGGATGATGTTGCGGTTTCCTACCAGATCCCGTCGATGACCTCTTCCAATGCCAGATTCCACTGAGATTCGTCGCTGTCGAAGGGCGAAGGGTCGAATTCGGAAATCTGGGTACGGAGGCGCTCGGCTCGCGATTCGAGTTCGACGTCTTCGTCTCTTCTGTGTTGTAGCAACTGCTGGAACAGGTGCAGGGAATAGACCAGTGACTCGACGTCCCTGTGGATCTCGGTGTAGGACTCCAGTGGCTCACCTTCGCCAAACTCGTAGATCTTGCCACTCTTGGGATCCAACGCGATGAGGGAGGCCGCAAAATAAGCCAGCACGAGCCAGCTGCGGCATTCTTCGGGTAGTGTTCCGTCTTCAGGGCCGAACCACTCGGACAAGCCGATCGATTCGTCCTGGCCAACGCTGGCCTTGGACTTGAACCAGTTGGTGTCTGGAAGCCCCACTTGGCTGAGAAACAGCATTGTGCGCTCGTCGAGCAAGTTCTCCGTCGAATGAAATCGAGGGAAGTAGACGACTCCCGTCAGCCCGAATGATTCCAGGACTTCATCCGGTGAGACAGCGAAACCCATGCGAACGCCTTCCGTGTCACGTCAGTCAGGAAATACTGCTTCTGTTAACGGCCGTGATGTTTTCTCAGTTCTTCCATGTAATCTTGGTGTTCCGTGTCCCGGAGATGTCGTGGGACCGACTGGTCGTAGGTGTTGGCGTGACGGACCGTCGTGGTGTCAGGAAATCGCAGATTCAACCAGGCATCGCAGCGAGGTCTCTTCTGGCACGGTTGACGCTCGGTGAATACCTCCTTGAGCCCGGACTGTGTGTTTCTGTGCAGCAGCGGATACCCGATGGAACGTTCAGAATGCATACTGTCGTCGCTGTACCCGACGAGGATGCTCGTACCTCGGCCGTCGGGGTCAATATACCGGCCCGCCGCATAGTTGTTTCCGGTGTAGTCGTTCTGGGCGTACCGGGCAAGCTGCGTTGCCTGGCCGAGCTCATCGGTATAGGGGTCCACCTTGGTCGACTGGACCTTGCCCGTATGGGAGTTCGGCACCTTCGTGTCTTCGTTGTCGCGTCTTGTCTGTGGACGCCAGGCTCGCCCGTTGGCATCGAGAACGCCATGCAGCCGGTGCCGGTCTGTGCTGTCGAGGGGATGCAGGTCGCCGTTGGAATGGAGACGCTGCACACTGCCGTCGATGTGGAGCAGGTAGGTGCGGACCTCGTTGTCGGTGCCCCTGTGTATCCGCGACACTGCCTTTGCACGGTCCGGGACCGTCTCGGTGAGGTGCTTTCCGATCTTGCCGAGGGCCTTCTCGCAGCCGTGCAGGGCGCCGTGGATCATTGAGTCGAAGGTCTGGGTGAAGGGGTCCTTGCCCCTGGTGCGCCCGAAAAGCCCCTTGGCCCGGCCGAGTGGCGCCGAGCTGTTCAGGTGGAGTTCGCTGCCGTGGAAGGAGAGCTTGCCGGCTCCGCTCTCGAACTCGTCGTGGTCGATGTGGAGGTCGCCGCCCCCGCCTGAACCGCCGGACACGGAGGCCAGTTCCATGCCGTTGCCGCCGGCTCCCGCCGAGGCCAGCTGCATGCCGCCGTGTCCGTGGCCGTGCCCGCCGGAACCGCCACCGCCGCCGCCCGCGTTTCCGTCAGCGGGAGCGGGAGGCAGGGTGAACGCATCCTCCGCCAGATTCAGCACCGCGTCCTCGATCATCGCCTCCAGCTTGGCGTTGACCGGTGCGGTCACCCGGGCGACCAGCTCGTCCACGATCCGGTCGACGGCCTCGTCGATGATTCGTTTCACCAACTGTCGCATGGCCGTGACCTCGGCCGCGCCGAGCACGGCGGACAGGCCGCCGGTGACGAAGGACAGGCCTACCGACAGGCCCACCGAGCCTGCCATGACGGCGAGTTCGGCCTCGGCCTTCGTCTTCATTCCGAAGATGATGTCCGCGACCACGTCCAGCGCGTCGGCGAAGAGGCGGGCCAGTTCCGGGATCTTGTCCAGGTGGCCGGCCTTGACCTGGTTCCAGTGGGTCTGCATGGAGTGGACGGCCCAGCCGTGCGAGGAGGCCAGGATCTGCTCCACCGCCTTGTGCGCGTCCGCGCCGTGCCCTTCGAACTTGTCGGCGAACTCCCGCATGGCGTGAGCCATGTCGCGGTAGTCGTCCTCGTCGACATTGGGGAAGTGGATGCCGATGAAGTCCAGGACCTCGTCCAGCCACCCCGGAATCGTGTAGCCCATCCCCCGTGACGCCCCCTCGTCCTCCCGATCATCGTATGAGCACTAAAACCCTAACGATGGAGGGCTGTTGGAGGGCAAGGGTGCCTTGGGTCTCTATGGCATGACTGTGACAACCTCTCCCGTTTTTCAGGCTGGGCGCAGGTGCACCAGCCGCTCGTCGGTGCCGATCAGGAGCGTCCCAGCACCGGTCACCGCCAGCGCGTGCACCGGGGCTCCGGGCCAGTAGGCGCGGACCGTGCCTTCCTCGTCCAAGGAGTGGTGTTCGACGAGGCCGTCCCCCCAGGCGACGGTCAGTACCGGTCCGGCGTCAGTGGTCGCTGCCGCCAGGGCCGTCACCGGGCACGACCGCGATCGGACAGGGGAGGCCATCGGGTCAGCTCCCGGGCCCCACACCCGTACCGTGCCGTCGCATCCGCCGCTGTAGATCAGGGGTATGCCCGGTCCCTCCGTGGACGGCGTCAGGCGCAGAGCCGCTACGGCAGCGACGCCACCCTCGTGCAGGTGCGCTGCGAAGGCCGCGGACTCTCCGTCCACTTCAAAGAAGGCGTGCACCTGGCCTGTGGTGTCCCCTGTCGCGAGCAGTCCCTCGCAGAACGACAACGCCGCGGCTTCTCCGCCAAGTCGGGCTTGCGCGGCCTTCGTCAGTCGATCCAGCGGCGTCGGCCCGACCTCCAGCAGTGCCACCAGCCCCGTGGCCCTCGGCGCCGACGGGCTGTGCCGGACGTGCAGCCGGCCCTGCGCGTCCAGGACCAGCACGTCGCCCTCCGGCGTAGCCGCCACGGCGCGCGCCCCCTGCAGCGGCTCCGGCAACCGGCCGGCCGGAGCCGCGTCCGCCTCGTCCAGCAGGCGGACCGTGCCCTGGTGATCGGCCACGACCAGCTTCCCGGCGAGCCGTCCGCGCCCCGACGACAGCGCATGTGCCGGTCCCGGCCATGGTGGGCGGACATCGCCGCGCACCCTGCGCCAGACCACCTGCCATGCGGCGCCCTCGGTCAGCGCCGCCAGTGTCTGCGGCAGCATCGGGCCGGCGTCGTCGCCCAGCGCGGCGAGGAGTACGACGGCCCGGTCCGCCGGCGACAGCTCACGGGTCAGGGAGGCTCCAGCCCGCAGCCATGCCGTCCGCAGGCCGCCGTGAGCGTCCGCGGAGCGTTCGTAGCCGATGGACACCTGCCAGGGGTCCGCCGCGCAGATCGCGGTGGGGTCGTTCAAGTCGACCGTGCGCGTGGGACGTTCGAGCGGCGCCCGGCGGCCGGCCGGCTGGGTGGCCGCCCAGGCGGTGTACCGCTCCGGGTCCGTCCACTGCGGCTGGTCGAGGTCCATCACAGCCGAAGGGACGGCCATGAGGGTCGCGGCCTCACTGCTGTCGCTCCGTATCTCGACGAGCAGCCGGATGTGCGGCAACTCCAGTAAACCCAGGGCAAGTTCAGCCACGCCTCGGGCGTCCTCCGCCGCATGCAGCTCGGGCAGCACGATCACCGTACGGCGCCCGTCGGCGGCCAGTGCGGCCACCAGCTCGCCCGGGGTGCGGGCGGCCACCATCAGCTGCTGGGACAGGGTCCAGGCGGCCGTGAGGGCGCTCTCGCCGGCCAAGGGCACGAAACCGTGGACCCGGCGCTCCCGTTGCGTCCCCTCCCGCGTCCCGTGCCCGATCAGCCACGCCAGCAAGGTCGACTTGCCGCATCCCTCGCCACCAGTGACGACGCACAGGCGAGGGGCCTGCGGATCCGCCAGCCAGGAAAGCAGCGCGGCGGCCGCCGGTTCACGGCCCGCTGCCGGGCGGGACCACTTCAGCGCCTCGCTCACTGGCGGCCCGCCTGCTTCGCCGCGTACGTGATCAACTCCTTGAGTCCCTCTTCGCGTGACTCCGCCGTCGAGCCGTAGTCGAAGCTGTGCGTGAACTCCGCGTGCGGGAACGTCGCCTGCAGCCATACCGCGCAGTAGTGGCCCGGCATCATGCAGGGTTCCAGCTCGCAGTAGACGCGTCGTACCTGCTCCGGAGAGACGCCGTCCGCCCACAGCCGCGCCCAGACCAGCTCCTCCGGATGCGTGCGTCCCGGCCCCGTCGCGTCGGTGACGATCTGCTTGGCGCCGGACGCGTCGACGTACTCGAAGGCGGAGGAGAACGGGAAGTTCAGCGTGTGCCGTACGTCGTCCAGGACCCTCGGCCACCAGCTCTCGCGCTCCTCGAACGCGGCGGCGTCGATATGCCGGAGCTCGGCGTTGAGTTCGCGGAAGGCCGCGGCGGCCACCGGGAGGCTGGCCGAGGCGGCGATCACCGGAAGGCGGCGGTCCAGGGCGGCCAGCGAGGCGTTGAACGCCGAGACATCAGAGCTGACGAACATGTCGTCCTCGTCCAGGCCCAGGAACACAGCCTGCACCGCCCCGTCCGGCCGTACGCACAGGTGGGCCAGCGGGTCCGTGCCGAGCCGCAGCCAGTTCTCCTGGCCCGTGGGCACCGGCAGACCGTGGTGCCCCGCGGTCATCCCCAACGTCGGCCCGTCGCTGTCACCCGCCGCCGTGAAGTACGGCTGGACGTGCAGCGGGACTCCTGTGTCCGCCAGCGCCTCGCGGGCCGCGCCGGGCAGCTGGACGCCGTAGGAGGCCGGCACCGTGAACCGGCGCATGCCGTCCCGGCCGAAGTGGGACATGGCGGGATCGGGGACTCGCTCGGACATCGGGCTCCCTCAGAGTCTGCGGAGACAGGACGGCTCCACAGACTCTAAGGGCAGACCCGGAAGGTGTGTGTCAGAGCTTCTCGGGCGTGCGGATGCCCAGCAGGGCCATGCCCTGGTGCAGGGTGCGGGCCGTGATGTCGCACAGGAAGAGGCGGTTCTCCACCTGGGCCGGGGTCTCGGCCTTCAGGACCGGGCACTTGTCGTAGAAGGAGGTGTAGAGGGACGCCAGTTGGTAGAGGTAGGCCGTCAGCTTGTGCGGGGCGTACTCCGCCGCCGCCTCCGTCACCGTCTCCGCGAAGGCGTCGACGTGCAGGCCCAGGGCGCGCTCGGCCTCCGCCAGTTCCAGCTCCGGGTGCGCGGCCGGGCGGGTCTCGCCGGCCTTGCGGAGGATGGACTGGATACGGGCGTACGCGTACTGCAGGTACACGCTCGTGTCGCCGTTGAGCGAGACCATCTGGTCCAGGTCGAACTTGTAGTCCCGGTTCGCCGACGTCGACAGGTCCGCGTACTTCACCGCGCCGATGCCCACCTGGGCACCCCGCTCGGCGATCTCCTCCTCGGACAGGTCCTGGGCCTTCTCCCGTACGACGGCCGAGGCGCGGTCGATCGCCTCGTCGAGGAGGTCGACCAGGCGGACGGTCTCGCCCTCACGCGTCTTGAAGGGCTTGCCGTCCTTGCCGAGGACCGTGCCGAAGGCCAGCTGGAAGGCGGTGACGTCCTCGTTCAGCCAGCCTGCCCGGCGCGCCGTCTCGAAGACCATCTTGAAGTGCAGGGCCTGGCGGGCGTCCACCACGTACAGCAGGGTGTTCGCCTTGAGGTTGAAGACCCGGTCGCGGATCGCCGACAGGTCCGTCGCCGCGTAGCCGTAGCCGCCGTCCGACTTCTGGACGATCAGCGGGACCGGGTTGCCGTCCGGGCCCTTGATGTCGTCGAAGAAGACGCACAGGGCGCCCTCGCTGCGGACCGCGACGCCCGACTCCTCCAGGAGGCGGCAGGTCTCCGCGAGCATGTCGTTGTAGCCGGACTCGCCGACGATGTCGGGGTCGCGGATCTCCATGTCCAGCTTCTCGAAGACGGAGAAGAAGTAGATCTTCGACTCGTCCACGAACTTCTGCCACGTGGCGAGCGTGTGCGAGTCGCCGGCCTGGAGGTCGACCACCCGGCGGCGGGCCCGCGTCTTGAACTCCTCGTCGGAGTCGAAGAGCTTCCGCGCGGCCTTGTAGAGGCGGTCGAGGTTCGACATCGCCTCCTCACCGGTGACGTGGGTTTCCTTGTGGTCCAGCTCGTGCGGGTGCTCGTCCAGGTACTGGATGAGCATGCCGAACTGGGTGCCCCAGTCGCCGATGTGGTGGCGGCGGACCACGTTCTCGCCGGTGAATTCGAGGAGCTGGACCACCGAGTCGCCGATCACCGCCGACCGCAGATGGCCTACGTGCATCTCCTTCGCCACGTTCGGCTGCGCGTAGTCGATCACCGTCGTGCCCGGCTGGGCGGCGGTCGGCACGCCGAGGCGGCCCGTCTCGTCCGCGTACCGCGCGGCCAGGTTCCCGGTGATCGCCCGGTCCGCGATCGTGATGTTCAGGAAGCCGGGGCCGGAGACCTCGACGTCCTTGATCAGCTCGTCACCCGTCACCACCTGGGAGACGACCTGCGTCGCCAGCTCCCTCGGGTTCGCCTTCGCCTTCTTGGCCAGGGCCAGGATCCCGTTGGCCTGGAAGTCGGCCCGGTCGCTTCGTCGCAGCAGCGGGTCCGCGCCGGCGGCCTCCGGCAGGGTGGCCGAGAGGGCGGACGCGAGGTGCTGCTGGACGTTGTCGCTGAGGGACGTGACCGAGGCCATAGGAATGGGTGCCGTTCTCCTCGTGGATGGATAGTCCCAGCCAGTATCCCATGGCAGGTAAAGCCGTTTTCGCCGTCGCATCCCGGTCTGTGAGAATGGAGTGTCACCCCGATCAGACGGAGTGCCACCCCGTTCAGAAAGAAGGACGTGCCGATCGTGGCTCAGAGCACCGAGACCACCGACTGGGTCTCCCGTTTCGCGGATGAGGTCATCGAGGAGTCGGAGCGCCGGGCCCCGGGCAAACCGGTCGTCGTCGCGTCCGGACTCTCGCCGTCGGGTCCGATCCACCTGGGCAACCTGCGCGAGGTCATGACCCCGCACCTGGTCGCCGACGAGATCCGCCGCCGCGGGTACCAGGTCCGGCACCTGGTCTCCTGGGACGACTACGACCGGTACCGGAAGGTTCCGGCGGGTGTCGCGGGCATCGACGAGACCTGGGCCGAGCACATCGGCAAGCCGCTGACCTCGGTGCCGGCGCCGCGCGGATCGTCGCACCCGAACTGGGCCGAGCACTTCAAGGCCGCGATGATCGCCTCGCTGGCCGAGCTGGGTGTCGAGTTCGACGGGATCAGCCAGACCGCGCAGTACACCTCCGGCGCCTACCGCGAGCAGATCCTGCACGCCATGAGGCACCGCGGCGACATCGACGCGATCCTCGCCCAGTACCGCACGAAGAAGGCCCCGAAGAAGCAGCAGCAGAAGGCCGTCGACGAGGCCGAGCTGGAGGCGGAGGAGGGCTCGGGCGCCGCGTCCGAGGACGACGGCAGCTCCGGTTCCGCCGGCTACTTCCCGTACAAGCCGTACTGCGGCAACTGCGAGAAGGACCTGACGACCGTCACCTCGTACGACGACGACTCCACCGAGCTGGCCTACACCTGCAACGCCTGCGGCTTCTCCGAGACCGTCCGGCTGAGTGAGTTCAACCGCGGCAAGCTGGTCTGGAAGGTCGACTGGCCGATGCGCTGGGCGTTCGAGGGCGTCGTCTTCGAGCCGAGCGGTGTCGACCACTCCTCGCCGGGCTCGTCCTTCCAGGTCGGCGGGCAGATCGTCGGGATCTTCGGCGGGAAGCAGCCGATCGGCCCCATGTACGCGTTCGTCGGTATCTCCGGCATGGCGAAGATGTCCTCCTCGCGGGGCGGGGTCCCGACTCCCGCCGACGCGCTGAAGATCATGGAGCCGCAGATCCTGCGCTGGCTCTACGCCCGCCGCAAGCCCAACCAGTCCTTCAAGATCGCCTTCGACCAGGAGATCCAGCGGCTGTACGACGAGTGGGACAAGCTGGCGGCGAAGGTCGCTGAGGCTTCAGGCACTGGGGGAGGGTCCGCGCTGCCGGGTGACGTGGCCGCGTACACGCGCGCGGTCGGCACGGCCGGCGGTGAGCTGCCGAAGACGGCGCGTCCGCTGCCGTACCGCACGCTGGCGTCCGTCGCCGACATCACCGCCGGGCACGAGGACCAGGCGCTGCGGATCCTCTCCGAGCTGGACCCGGAGCAGCCGCTGGCGTCCCTGGACGAGGTACGGCCCCGGTACGACCGGGCCGAGGCCTGGATCAACACGCACGTCCCCGCCGACCAGCGGACCGTCGTGCGCGACGAGCCCGACGCCGAGCTGCTGAAGTCCCTCGACGAGGCCTCCCAGCAGTCGGTGCGGCTGCTCCTCGACGGGCTCGCCGAGCACTGGTCGCTCGACGGGCTGACCCACCTCGTGTACGGCGTGCCCAAGGTGCAGGCCGGGTTCCCGGCCGACGCCACGCCGAAGGAGCTGCCGGCCGAGATCAAGACGGCTCAGCGGTCCTTCTTCGCCCTGCTGTACCACCTGCTCGTCGGGCGGGACACCGGGCCGCGACTGCCCACGCTGCTGCTCGCGGTGGGGCAGGAGCGGGTGCGGCGGCTGCTCGGGGAGTAAGAGCCCGTAGGAAACCGCGTAAGAAGAAAGGGGCCCTCCGTGGCGGAGGGCCCCTTTCTTCCTGCCGTTACGCGATGTGGTTCTCTTCGAGTTCCGCGTTGAAGCGGTTGGTGAAGCGTTTGACCATACGGTCGGCGTCGCGCGGGGGGAGCGTGAGGCCGTACGTCGCCTCGACGGCCTCGCCGAACTGGTGCGGGGTGGGGAAGCTGCCGTCGATCGACTTGCGGAAGACCTGGTAGTAGTCGTCCTCGGTCGGGTCCGGCTCCGGGGTGCCGCCGCCCTCGCCGAGTTCGCGGGTGCGATTCGGGCCCACCGGGATGGGGAAGCTGCCGGTCTCCTCGGGGGAGGGTTGCTGGAAGTCCTCCGGCTGCTGCTCCTCGTACCACTCCTCGTACTGTTCGTCGGGGGCGTACTGAGGTTCCTGCAGCATCGGGTCGTACGTGGGGTCGTAACCGCCGTGGTAGTCGACCTGGCGCGGGGTCTGGAACCAGGGGCTCTGCTCGTCCACCGGGGGCTGCTCCGGGCGCTGCTCGCCGGGAGGTGCCGCCTGCATCGGGACGGGCGCCGCGCCGACGGCACGACTGCCTTCGGCCATGGCGTTCGCCATGAGCTGCGGCGGCTGAGGGACGGCCTGCAGCAGGACCGGTTCGATGCCCGCCGCCGCCAGGCCCGCCGGTGCCGTCTCCGCCAGCGGGACCCCGTACCGGGCCAGGCGCAGCGGCATCAGGGACTCCACCGGAGCCTTCCGGCGCCATGCGCGGCCGAAGCGGGAACGGAGTCGGGCCTGGTAGACGAGACGTTCCTGCTCCAGCTTGATGACCTGGTCGTAGGAGCGCAGCTCCCACAGCTTCATCCGGCGCCAGAGCAGGAAGGTGGGGACGGGGGAGAGCAGCCAGCGGGTCAGGCGGACGCCCTCCATGTGCTTGTCCGCCGTGATGTCGGCGATCCGGCCGATCGCGTGCCGGGCCGCCTCCACCGCGACCACGAACAGCACCGGGATCACCGCGTGCATGCCGACGCCCAGCGGGTCCGGCCAGGCGGCGGCGCCGTTGAACGCGATCGTCGCCGCCGTCAGCAGCCACGCCGTCTGGCGCAGCAGCGGGAAGGGGATACGGATCCAGGTCAGCAGCAGGTCCAGCGCCAGCAGGACACAGATGCCCGCGTCGATGCCCACCGGGAAGACATAGGAGAAGTTCCCGAAGCCCTTTTTGATGGCCAGCTCACGGACGGCCGCGTAGGAACCGGCGAAGCCGATTCCGGCGATGATCATGGCGCCGGTCACGACCACGCCGATGAGAACGCGGTGTATCCGAGTCAGCTGCAGTGGCGCGGCCACGCGTACTCCCCTCCCCTTGCCAGTTGTTGCGCGCAACAGGGTGGCACACGCGAACGGCGAACGTGGTACCGGTCAGGGCTTCCGGTCCTCCGTCAGCCCTTCTTCGCGGCCGACTTGGACGGAGAAGCGCTGGAAGGGGCCGACTTGGACGGGGAGCCGGAGGTGGACTTCGACGGGGCCGTCGACGCGGAACCGGCCGACGACGAGCCGCCGTTGGCGGACGACACCGCCCCGAGCACTTCCTTGATCGCGCTCTCCGAGGCCTTCGTCAGGTCCTCGGCGTCGGGGGTCTTCTCGCCCGCGAGACCGGCGCCGTTGTAGTCGAGCGTGACGACCACGTTCTGGACCCGCGCGACCACCGTCTGCTGCTTGAACAGACCTTCCTTCTTCTGAAGGTCGTAGCGCACGGCCGTCGCCTCCGTGCCCGTCCCGGACAGTGGGATCTCCTTGGTGTTCTTCGCGCCGGCCACCGACTCGGCGTCCTTGACCTGCTGCCCGAAGTACGTGTGCGCCTGGGTGTCACCGGCACCGCGCGTGGTGTCCGAGTCGAAACGGAGCAGGGACACGTTCAGCCACCGGAACTGCGAGCCCTTCACGCCGTTGTTGTCCAGGCTGCTCCAGGAGCAGGAGGCACGCGACGACGGATCGTCCGAACTGCCCTTCTTGCCCGATGTGTCCTTCGGGGTGAGGTTCGTCAGGGTCTTCTTCGACAACACCGCGCACGCGTCGGGCAGCTTCTTGTACGCGGCCGCCTGCACGGTCGGGGACTCGCTCGCCGAGGGCTTGGTGCTGCCGCCCGCGGACTGCTGCGTGCTGCTGTCCGTGCCCTTGCCCTTGGAGTCGCCCGAGTCCGACGAACAGGCGGCGGTGATCAGCACCGCCGGCACGGCTGCCGCGCAGACAAGAACACGGCTCAGGCGCTTGCCACGCATCTCTCGCTGGGCACGGTCGTCTTGCTGGGCTGCTCGCTGCATGGTTCCTTCACTCATGACGCTCGGTGATCGTGCGGGTTCCTGCGGGGGCCCACGGTACGCGGTGAAGGAGCTGTGCGGTTTCCGTTCGGGTGCTTTGCGTGCGGCGCGGTGAGCGGCTCCCCCGGCCGTCAACCGCCCAGCGTGCCATCCAGTTGAGAGGCGAGATTACGGGCCCTGTCCTGCATTTCCTTGCTGTCCGGGACCGTTCCTACGGCCGTCGGCTGCTCCTCGTACACGATGGTGACGACGACGTTGGACGTGCGGAACACCACAGTCACCGTCCGCTGTTCGGCGGTCGAACCGGACGAACCGAGCTGGTCGTCGATATACGCCTCGTCACCGAGATCGGACAGCACCCGCGGCTGCAGATCGGCCGCGGCGGAACCGGAGGAGGAGCCGGAGGGGGACCCGGAAGGGGAGGCGCCGCCGCTCGCGGAGGACGACGGGGAACCACTGGACGAGGGTGAGGACGTCGGCGTCGGCGCGGTCGTCCCACTCGTTCCGCTCGTCGGCGAGGAGCTGCTCGGTGCGGGGAGGTCGGCGGCCGACTCCTTGCCCTCGAACAGCTTCTTCGCCTGGTCGTCGTCGCTGACCGTGTTGTCGTACGACACCACGCGCTCGAAGTCGACCGAGAGGTGGTCGGTGGCGTCGGCGGACTCCACCTTCCAGCGGCAGCCGACCTTGCGATCGGTGTCGTAGGTGAGCGCGGCCTGGCCCTGGTAGGCCTTGTCCCGCTGGTCGGGGTCGGCGATCTGCTTGATGCCGGGCAGCAGCGAGTCGAGGCTGTCGTGGCCGACCGCGCCGCAGGGTTCGGGCAGCGTGCGGTACTTGCCGGGCTGGGCGACGGCCGAGGCGGTGTCGGCGGCGCCCGGATTGGCGTTGTCCGTGGGGCTGTCGCCGCCCGAGCCGCTCGTGCAGCCGGCCAGCAGCGCCGCGAGGAGGGCGGCGGTGCCGGTTACGTACGCCTTCCGCTGCACGGTCGGGCTCCTCTCGGGTGTGCGCTCGCTTGGTGCTCCAGTGTCCCCGCTGGTTATTCGCTTGCCGCAGCGGGGCGTCCCCTGGAGACAATGTGTATCGCACGCGCTGCTGTGGCCGCCGGTCCCTTGTCCTTTTTTACCGGCTCCGGCACTGCTTTTTCACTTTGCCGCTTATAAGCCTTGTGTAAGCCTTTGTTGTCGTTTTCGGGGGAATGAGGAACCTATGTCGTACGTGGAAATGCCGGGCGCGAAGGTCCCGATCCGGATGTGGACCGACCCCGCGACGGTCGAGGACGTGGCCCTGCGTCAGCTTCAGAACGTGGCGACCCTGCCCTGGATCAAGGGTCTGGCCGTGATGCCGGACGTGCACTACGGCAAGGGCGCGACGGTCGGATCCGTCATCGCCATGCGGGGCGCGGTGTGCCCGGCGGCGGTCGGCGTGGACATCGGGTGCGGGATGTCGGCGGTGAAGACGTCCCTGACGGCGAACGATCTGCCGGGGGACCTGTCGCGGCTGCGGTCGAAGATCGAGCAGGCGATTCCGGTGGGGCGGGGGATGCATGAGGATCCCGTGGAGCCGGGGGACTTCCATGGGCTGGCCACGGCCGGATGGGACGACTTCTGGGGGCGGTTCGACGGGGTCGCAGAAGAGGTCAAATTCCGTCAGGATCGGGCCCATAAGCAGATGGGAACGCTCGGAAGCGGAAATCACATGATCGAATTGTGTCTCGATCAGTCAGGTTCGGTCTGGCTCATGCTGCACTCCGGTTCCCGCAACATCGGGAAGGAACTGGCCGAGTACCACATCGGTGTCGCGCAGAAGCTCCCGCACAACCAGGGCCTGGTGGACGGTGACCTGGCGGTGTTCGTCTCGGACACTCCGCAGATGGCGGCGTACAGGAACGATCTCTACTGGGCGCAGGAGTACGCCAAGTACAACCGCGCGCTCATGATGGCGCTCCTGAAGGGCGTGGTCCGCAAGGAGTTCAAGAAGGCCAAGCCCACCTTCGAGCAGGAGATCTCGTGCCACCACAACTACGTTGCCGAGGAGCGGTACGAGGGCATGGATCTGCTCGTGACCCGCAAGGGAGCGATCCGGGCCGGCTCCGGTGAGTTCGGGATCATCCCTGGCTCGATGGGTACCAGTTCGTACATCGTGAAAGGACTCGGGAACGAGAAGGCCTTCAACTCGGCTTCCCATGGGGCGGGTCGGCGTATGAGCCGTAACGCCGCGAAGCGTCACTTCACGACCAAGGACCTGGAGGAGCAGACACGGGGTGTGGAGTGCCGTAAGGACTCCGGGGTGCTGGACGAGATTCCGGGTGCTTACAAGAACATCGACCAGGTTATGGAGCAGCAGCGCGACCTTGTCGAGGTCGTGGCGAAGTTGAAGCAGTTCGTGTGCGTGAAGGGGTGACGCGAAAGGCCTCCGGTTGGTGCCGGGGGCCTGGTTCGCTTTGTCACTGATAGCCGGGCATGGGCACTTTGCCGTTCCGTAGGCGCCAGAGGCGGAGATTGCAGCTCTGCGTGGTCCTGTCGAGTGCCTCAGCGGCAGCCATGGGGCTGTTGAGTTTCAACAGGATGCGGTCTTCGGACTCAGTCCAGCGGCGAGCTGTGCAGGCCGCCCTCATCCCTGAGGGGGCGGGGCTGCATCCCTGCTGAGGGCCGTCGAATTGATCGTGTGGCGCGAGCCTAGGGTGGGTGTTCGTGTGGCGATCGGGCGATCGATGAGGTTAGCCCGTGTGGGCTAATTCTGAGTCACTTCGCGTGGCGTACCGCGTAGATCATCACGAAGGCCACGATGTGGATGCCGAAGAGGAAGTAGCCGAGGAAGTACCAGACCTTGCGTTCGTCCTTGGTCTCCTGGGCCAGGCGGCGTTGCTCCAGGTTGTCCAGGGAGTCGGGTGTCTCGGAGGTTTCTTCGGGCATCACGGCTCCCGGTGGACCTTGGTGTTGGACGCCTGGGCGCGGGGGCGGAGGACGAGGAGGTCCACGTTGACGTGGCTGGGGCGGGTGACCGCCCAGGTGATGGTTTCCGCCACGTCGTCCGCGGTGAGGGGCTCGGCCACGCCCTGGTAGACCTTGGCCGCCCTCGTCTCGTCGCCGGCGAAGCGGGTCAGGGCGAACTCCTCCGTCTTCACCATGCCGGGGGCGATCTCGATGACGCGGACAGGCTGGCCGACGATCTCCAGGCGGAGGGTCTCGGCGAGGACGTGGGCGCCGTGCTTGGCGGCGACATAGCCCGCGCCGCCTTCATAGGTGCCATGGCCGGCGGTGGAGGAGACGACCACGACCACGCCGTCGCCGCTCGCCACCAGCTTCGGCAGCAGGGCCTGGGTGAGGTTCAGGGTGCCGATGACGTTCGTCTCGTACATCGTGCGCCAGTCCGCCGGGTCGCCGGTGGCCACCGGGTCCGCGCCGAGGGCGCCGCCCGCGTTGTTGACCAGGACGCCGATGGTCTGGAAGGCGGTCGCGAACTCGTCGACGGCCGAGCGGTCGGTCACGTCCAGCTGGTAGGCCACCGCCGAGTGGCCCGCCGTGGTCAGCTCCTGCGCCAGTGCCTCGATACGGTCCTTGCGGCGGGCGGTGAGGACGACGCGGTAGCCGGCCTCGGCGAGCTGCCGTGCCGTGGCGGCGCCGATGCCGCTGCTCGCACCGGTGACGACGGCGATGCGGGAGGCGGGGGCCATGGTCAGCTCCTCGGGGAGGGTCGGGTGGTAAGGGCTCCGTCCAGCCTAAGTGAGGCTCAGGCACCGTTCCTCGGCGCCCACATGATCACGGCCATCCCGGCGAGACAGATCAGCGCGCCCACGATGTCGTAGCGGTCGGGGCGGTAGCCGTCCGCGACCGCCCCCCAGAGAAGCGAGCCGGCGACGAAGATGCCGCCGTACGCGGCCAGGATACGGCCGAAGTGGGCGTCCGGCTGGAAGGTGGCGACGAAACCGTAGGCGCCCAGGGCCAGGACCCCGCCGGTCACCCACAGCCAGCCCCGGTGCTCACGTACGCCCTGCCAGATCAGCCAGGCGCCGCCGATCTCGAAGACGGCGGCGACGACGAACAGGGCGGCGGAGCGGAGGATCGACATGGGCAGCAGCTTGGCATGCGGGTCGCGCGCGGCGTTCACGGGCCGCTGTCACCTGTTGGAGGGCGCCTTTCGCCGGGGTCCCCGTGGCATACATCCCTACGCCAGTCGGATCGCGAGCGTGGAGTGGTGAGCGGCGTGCGGAAGTGGACCTGGGGTGTGACGGGGGCCTTGGCCGGTGTGGTTCTGGGGGCGGGGGCCGCCGTGGCCGCCCCGCCGGCCGGGCCCGAGGCCGACCTCGACTTTCACGGAACCGCGGTGATGAACGGCGACCGGGTGGAGGTGAAGCTGACCCCGCACAACGGCGGTCCGGCCGCCCTGCCGGACGCGAGGGTGCGGCTGCGCTGGTCGTTGGCGTTGGCCGAGGAGCAGCAGCTGCCCGCGCGCTGTGCCCGGGAGGACGAGCGGACGGTGCTGTGCGGGACGGGCGCGCTGGCCGCGAACGGGGTGGGTGAGCAGCTGGACGTGCCGGTGCGGCTGAAGGAGAAGCCGTCGGAGGTCACGGTGGAGATCGACACGGCGTGGGGCGGTGGCGCCGCGGACAACGACCGCACGAACGACCGGATGAAGGTGCTGGTCCTGGACACCGGCGACGCGTACGCCTTCTGAAGCCCGCTGATCAGGGGATCAGGAGATCAGGCGGGGTTCTCCGCGTCGTAGCGCTCGCGGGCCGCTCGTACCTCCTCGAAGTGGGTCTCGGCCCAGTCCTTCACGGCCGTCAGCAGGCAGGCGAGGCTGGTGCCGAGCGGGGTGAGCTCGTAGTCGACGCGGACGGGGACGGACGGGGTGACCGTGCGGCTGATGATGCCGTCCCGTTCGAGGGCGCGCAGGGTCTGGGTGAGCATCTTGGGGCTGACGCCGGCGATCTTGCGGCCGAGGTCGCTGTAGCGCAGGGGGCCGGTGGCCAGGGCGGCGACGACGAGGCTGACCCACTTGTCGCTGAGCCGGCCGAGGAGCTGGTTGGTGGGGCATTCGCGCAGGAAGGCGTCGTAGTCGGTGCGGGCCCGCTCGCGGCGCTGGGCGGCGGTCATGGTCGCCATGGGCTCTTCCCTTCGGGACAGCTATGCACTCACAGGTAACTACTTACCGATGGATAGTAGCTCTCCCACGGTTGGTGCTGCGGCCGGAACGGGGCCGCGGAAGTCATCAACTGCCTTGTGATTGGGGAGAGTTGTCATGCGTGCTGCTGTGGTGAGGGCGTTCGGCGGGCCGGAGAGCGTGGAGATCGCGGACGTCGCGGTGCCGGAGCCGGGAGCGCGGCAGGTGCGGATCAAGGTGGCCGCGAGCGCGCTGAACCCGGTGGACGCGGGCGTGCGCGCCGGTGTCTTCGGTGGGGCCGGCAAGACCCTCGGGCTCGGCTGGGACGTGGCCGGCACGGTGGACGCGGTGGACGGGCCCGCCTCCTGGGAGACCGGCGATCCGGTGGTGGCGCTGGTGCCGGGGGTCGCGGATCCGCTGGGTGCTCATGCCGAGTACGTCGTCGTGGACGCGCAGGCCGTGGCCGCGGCGCCCGCCTCGGAGGACGCGGCGCACGCGGGCACCCTGCCGCTGAACGGGCTGACCGCGCTGCAGGCCCTGGACCTGCTGGACCTCGCGCCGGGCGACCGGCTGCTGGTGACCGGGGCCGCGGGTGCGGTCGGCGGGTTCGCGGTGCAGCTGGCCGCGCACCGGGGGATCGAGGTGACCGGGCATGCCCGGGCGGACGACGAGGAGCTGGTGCGTTCCCTGGGTGCGGCGCACTTCACGGTCGGCGGGGTCGAGCCGGTAAGTGTGGACGCGGTGCTGGACGCCGCCGTGCTCGGGACGCCCGCGCTCGCGTGGGTCCGGGACGGGGGCGCGTTCGTCGCGGTCCGTGACGGGGCGCTGCCGGAGGCGGAGCGGGGGGTGCGCTTGGAGAACGTGTGGGTACGGGCCGACGGCGCGCAGCTCGCGGAGCTGGTGCGGCCGGTGGACGAGGGGGTGCTGACCCTGCGGGTGGCTCAGACCTACGCCCTGGAGGAGGCGGCCAAGGCGCATGCGCGGCTCGCGGAGGGCGGGGTGCGGGGGCGGCTGGTACTCGTCCCCTGACCTGCGAAGCGGCGCGGACCTGCCCTGAGGTGACGGGCTGCCCAGAGGAGACGGACTCGCGAGGTGACCGGAATAACCCGGCCGGGGTGGCGGTTTCAGCGGATATAGTTGAACCGTAAACAACCTGAAGGGTGAGCGACCATGCAGTTCGGGATCTTCACGGTCGGCGATGTCACGCCGGACCCCACCACGGGACGTACGCCGACCGAGCGCGAGCGGATCAAGGCCATGGTCGCCATTGCGCTCAAGGCCGAGGAGGTCGGCCTGGACGTCTTCGCCACCGGCGAGCACCACAACCCGCCGTTCGTGCCGTCTTCCCCGACGACGATGCTCGGCTATGTGGCAGCGCAGACGGAGAAGCTGATCCTGTCCACCTCCACCACGCTGATCACCACCAACGACCCGGTGAAGATCGCGGAGGACTTCGCGATGCTCCAGCACCTGGCCGACGGGCGCGTGGACCTGATGATGGGCCGCGGCAACACCGGGCCGGTCTACCCCTGGTTCGGCCAGGACATCCGGCAGGGCATCAACCTCGCCATCGAGAACTACGCCCTGCTGCGCCGGCTGTGGCGCGAGGACGTCGTGGACTGGGAGGGCAAGTTCCGCACCCCGCTGCAGGGCTTCACCTCCACCCCGCGCCCCCTGGACGGCGTACCGCCCTTCGTCTGGCACGGCTCCATCCGCTCGCCCGAGATCGCCGAACAGGCGGCCTACTACGGCGACGGCTTCTTCCACAACAACATCTTCTGGCCGGCCGACCACACCAAGCGGATGGTCGAGCTGTACCGGGCCCGGTTCGCGCACTACGGCCACGGCACGCCCGAGCAGGCGATCGTCGGCCTGGGCGGCCAGGTGTTCATGCGGAAGAACTCGCAGGACGCAGTGCGCGAGTTCCGGCCGTACTTCGACAACGCGCCGGTCTACGGCCACGGGCCCTCCCTGGAGGACTTCACCGACCAGACCCCGCTGACCGTCGGCACCCCGGAGCAGGTCATCGAGAAGACCCTGTCCTTCCGGGAGTACGCCGGTGACTACCAGCGCCAGCTGTTCCTGGTGGACCACGCCGGGCTGCCGCTGAAGACCGTGCTGGAGCAGATCGACATGCTCGGCGAGGAGGTCGTGCCGGTGCTGCGCAAGGAGTTCGCGAACGGCCGCCCCGCGGACGTGCCGGAGGCGCCGACCCACCAGTCCCTGCTCGCCGCCGCACAGAAGGAGACCGTGGCATGAAGCTCGTCGTCGTGTCCGCGGGGCTGAGCGTCCCGTCCTCCACCCGGCTGCTGGGCGACCGGCTCACCACCGCGGTGGCGAGCCGGGCGGAGGCGGACGTGGAGGTGATCGAGCTGCGGGACCTCGCCGTCGAGATCGCGCACAACTTCACCAACGGGTTCGCCGGGAAGGCGCTCGCCGCCGCGCAGGACGCGATGGCGGGGTCCGACGGGCTGATCGTCGTCACGCCCGTGTTCAGCGCGTCGTACAGCGGGCTCTTCAAGTCGTTCTTCGACGTGCTGGACAAGGAGGCGCTGGTGGGCAAGCCGGTACTGATCGCGGCGACCGGGGGTACGGCCCGGCACTCGCTGGTGCTGGAGCACGCGCTGCGGCCGCTGTTCGCCTATCTGCGGGCCGTCGTCGTGCCGACGGGTGTGTACGCCGCCTCGGAGGACTGGGGCGAGGAGGGACTGGCGGGGCGGATCGAACGGGCGGCGCAGGAGCTGGCCGGCCTGATGACCGGGCTGTCGGCGGCCGAGGCGGACACCTCGGCCGGGCGCAAGGCTCATTCCCCGGGCGGGTTCGAGGCGGACGCCACGCGCGGTCTCCAGGTCGTCGTGCCCTTCGAGGAGCAGCTGGCGAAACTCGGCGCGTCCGGCATGTAAGGACATAGCACCCGCCCACACGTCTCCCCGTGACGGTGAGAAGACGGTAGATCCAGGGGCCGGGTTGCCCGTGTGACGGTGAGAGGGGGGTAAAAAGGGTGATCGTAGGTCCGCTCGTCCCGGCCGAACCACCGAAGGCCTTGGCAAACTGGGTGCGTGCCCCAGACTGTGCTGCTCGCTGAAGACGACCGTGCCATCCGCCATGCCCTGGAGCGTGCCCTGGCCCTGGAAGGGTATGAGGTGACGGCGGTGGCCGACGGCGTCGAGGCCCTGGCGCAGGCCCACAAGACGCCGCCGGACGTTCTCCTGCTCGACGTGATGATGCCGGGGATCGACGGGCTCCAGGTCTGCCGGGTGCTGCGCGCCGAGGGCGACCGCACCCCGATCCTCATGCTCACCGCCCTCGTGGAGACCGCCGACCGCATCGCGGGCCTGGACGCCGGCGCCGACGACTACGTGGTCAAGCCGTTCGACGTCGAGGAGGTCTTCGCCCGGCTGCGCGCCCTGCTCCGCCGCACCAGCCCGGTGCCGGCCGGCACCAGCGCTGGTGCCGGAGAGAACGGCGGCCGGGAGCCCCAGCTCTCCGACCGGCAGATCGAGGCCGCCGGCATCCGCATGGACCTGCAGGCCCGCCGGGCCTGGCGCGGCAAGCGCGAGCTGGAGCTGACCCGCACCGAGTTCGAGCTGCTGGAACTGCTCGTGCGCAACGCGGGCATCGTGCTCGACCACTCCACGATCTACGACCGGATCTGGGGCTACGACTTCGGGCCCGGTTCGAAGAACCTCGCCGTCTACGTCGGCTATCTGCGCCGCAAGCTCGACGAGCCCGGTGCCCCGCAGCTGATCCACACGGTGCGGGGCGTGGGTTACGTGCTCCGGGAGGACTAGGTGGGCCGCCTGCGGCGGCTGTCGGCCCCCGGTCGGCCCAAGCTCGTCTCCCTGCGCACCACCTTCGCCGTCTCCTTCGCGGCCGTCACCGCCGCCGTCACGATCCTCGTCGGCATCCTGTCGTACGGCTCCGCCGCGCGGCTGGTCCGCGTCGACCAGCAGTCGGTGTTCACGCAGGTCGTGCAGGACGTGCAGGGCGAGGTACGGCAGCACGAGATGGTCCCCGACGACTTCTCCTCCTCCCGGCCCGGGCACGACCTGGTCCGGCCCGCCCGCACCGATGTGCAGGTGCTGGGCGCGCAGGGCCAGATCGTGGACCACGGCAACCCGAGCCTGCCCGTCACCTCCCGGGACAAGGCCATGGCGCTCGCGGAGACGGCCGGGAGGGTCGTCGAGCACAAGGATGTACTGGTGGACACGGACCTGTTCCGCATCGCCACGATCTCGCTCGGTGAAGGACGGGGCGCGGTCCAGGTCGCGCAGGAGTTCAGCGACACCGAGGACCTGCTGCGCACGCTGCAGCAGCGGACGCTGATCCTGATGTCGGCGGTCGTGGTGGCGGCCGGTCTGTTCGGCTGGTGGCTGGCCCGCCGGATCACCCGGCGCCTGGTGATCCTCACCTCCGCCGCGGAGGACGTGGCCCGCACCCGCCAGCTGGGCATCGAGGTGCCGGTGGCCGGGCTGGACGAGGTGGGGCGCCTCGGCCGCGCCTTCGACCGGATGCTGGGCCGGCTCGCTCAGTCCGAGGAGGACCAGCGGCGGCTGGTGCAGGACGCGGGGCACGAGCTGCGTACGCCGCTGACGTCCCTGCGCACCAACATCTCCCTCCTGCGCCGCATCGACGAACTGCCCCCCGCCACCCGGGAGGAACTGGTCGCCGACCTCACCCAGGAGGCGCGGGAGCTGACCGACCTGGTCAACGAGCTGGTCGACCTCGCGGCCGGGCAGTCCGACACCGAGCCGCCGCAGCGGGTGGACCTCGCCGACATCGCCGAGGACGTCGTGGGGCTCGCCAAACGCCGTACCGGGCGCGAGATCGTGCTGCGCACCAGTGGTGACACCACGACCGACGGGCGGCCCGGGATGCTGCAGCGGGCCATGTCGAACCTGGTGGAGAACGCGGCGAAGTTCGACCGGGGCGGGAAGGCGCCGATCGAGGTCGACATCACCGGGCCGGCGCGGCCGGGGACCGTGCGGGTGGAGGTGCTGGACCGGGGCCCGGGTATCGCCGAGGGCGACCTGATCCGGATCTTCGACCGCTTCTACCGCGCCGCGGACGCGCGGTCCCTGCCGGGATCGGGACTGGGTCTGTCCATCGTCCGGGAGGTCGCCATGGCCCATGGCGGAGCGCCGTTCGCCTTCCGGCGGGAGGGCGGCGGAGCGGTGATCGGGTTCACGGTCGGCGGGTGAGCGCCGGGGCGAGTGAGTAGCCGTACCTACCGGTTCACAGGTAGCGGCCCTCATCCGCCGGGCCGCCGCGCCCGCATACCGTCCCCGTATGCCCGAGAAGACCACACCGTCCGACACCACCGGTACCGCGGCCCGCCTCGCCGTCTTCGGATCCCTCGGGTGTGGTGGCGTCGCGCTCGCCCTCGTACTCGCCCTCATCGGAACGCTCGCCCTGAACTCGTGCGGGGCGACGGACTATCCCCGGGTCGCCCCGCACGACATGGCGGACCGGGTCTTCAAGCGCTCCCAGGAGGCCTACGACGTCATGGGGTTCACCCGGACCGTGCGGCCGGGCGTCGAGCGGGTCGGCGTCAGCCCGGAGAACACGCTCGACGCCGAGTACTGCTACGACGGAGGCCCGCTGGGACTCGAGGACAAGACCGTCGACGGAGCCTACCGGCTGTACCACGACTGGGCGCTCGACCATGTGCCCGCGAGCCAGGCCGTCCCCGGCCTGCGCAGACTGCACCGGCGGCTGCGGGACGAGGGCTGGGAGGTCACGTCGTACCGCGAGGGCGGGAAGGGCGCGGACTGGTCGCTCTACGTCCGCCGGGACGGCGACGAGCGGATGTCCTTCACCTGGTCCCCGGACCGGCAGTACTTCAGCGGCGGCGCCGGCACCTCCTGCGCCTACGACCCCGGATGGCGGGACGGTGCCACCGAGTCCCACTCCGTCGAGTCCGTCACCGATTCCGTGAGTGTGCCGGACCTCGGGCCCTCGTCCGCCAAGTAGGCCCCTGCCGCGGGCTGTTCCAGGAGCCCGGTCCGGGGTGATGATCGAGGCCGGACTTCGGGAGGGGGAGGCCGCAGGATGCTCGCCGAGGTGGAGGCCGCCGCTGTCGCGTGCGTGGACGAGGCCGCCGTCGGGCGGATGCTGCTGGAACTGATCTCCGTGCCGAGCGTGACCGGGTCTCCGGCCGAGTCGGAGATCCAGCATCTGCTCGCCGGACGGCTGGAGCGGCTCGGGCTGGACGTCGATCTGTGGTCCATGGATCTGCCCGCCCTGCGCGCCGCCCCCGGGTTTCCGGGGACGGAGGCCGCCCGGGACGAGGCCTGGGGCCTGGTCGGGTACACGGCGGACGGTGGGGACGGGCCGACGCTGATCCTGCAGGGGCACGTGGACGTCGTACCGCCCGGGGATCCGGCCGCGTGGCACGGGGATCCGTTCGTGCCGAGGGTCGTCGGGGGCGATGTCGTACACGGGCGGGGGGCCTGTGACATGAAGGCCGGGCTCGTCGTGCATCTCGCCGCGCTCGCCGCGATCCGGGCGGCCGGAGTGCGGCTGCGGGGGCGGGTCGCCGTGCACTTCGTCGTGGGGGAGGAGGACGGCGGGCTCGGGGCCTTCGGGACGCTGCGGCGCGGGCACACCGGAGAGGCCTGCGTGATCACCGAGCCTACGGCGGGCACCCTCGTCACCGCCAACGCCGGCGCCCTCACCTTCCGCCTCACCGTGCCCGGCAAGGCGGCCCACGCCAGCTCACGGGACGCGGGGGTCAGCGCGATCGACGCGTATCTGTCGCTGCACCGGGCGCTCGCGGACCTGGAGGCCGCGCGCAACCAGGACCCGTCCCCGCTGATGGCCGAGTACCCGATCCCGTACGCCCTGTCCGTCGGCACGCTGCGGGCCGGTGACTGGGCCAGCAGCGTGCCGGACCTGCTGGTCGCGGAGGGGCGGCTCGGGGTGCGGATCGGGGAGGAGCCGGACGCGGCGCGGCGGGAGTTCGAGCAGTGGGTGGCGAAGGTGTGCGCCGGTGATCCCTGGCTGCGGGAGAATCCGGCCCAAGTGGCCTGGACCGGCGGGCAGTTCGCGAGCGGGCGGCTGGCGGACGGGCACCCGCTGCGGCGGACCGTGGCCGATGCCTGCGCCGACGCGAACGGCGGCTCCCGGCCGCGCGAGCGCGGGGCGCCGTACGGCAGTGACCTGCGGTTGTACACGGCGGCCGGGATACCGACCCTGCAGTACGGGCCGGGGGATGTGCGGGTGGCGCACAGTCCGCGGGAGTGTGTGTCGGTGCGGGACGTGGTCGGTGTGGCGCGGTCCGTGGTGGTGACGGCGCTGCGGACGGCCGGGGTGAAGTGAGCGGCCTGCTCCCGCTCAGGACTTCCGCCCGCCCATCCCCGGCAGCGTGAGGAAACCCTCCGCCCGGGCGCTCGCCAGGCCGATCCTCGGGATGTCGCTGCTCTTGGCGAAGAGCAGGAAACGCGGTTCCCACACCGGGCGGTACTTGGCGTTGGCGCGGTAGAGGGACTCGATCTGCCACCAGCGTGAGAAGAAGGTGAGGGTGGAGCGCCACAGGCGCAGGACCGGGCCGGCGCCCAGGCGGGCGCCGCGTTCGAAGACCGAGCGGAACATCGCGAAGTTCAGCGACACCCGCTGGATGTCCAGCTCCTTGGCGCGCAGCAGGAGCTCCACGACCATGTACTCCATCAGGCCGTTCTCGCAGTCGCGGTCCCGGCGCATCAGGTCCAGGGACAGGCCCTGCTCGCCCCAGGGGACGAAACTGAGCAGGGCGCGCGGCTCGTCGTTGGCGTCGCGGCACTCCAGCATCACGCAGCGGCCGTCCACCGGGTCGCCGAGCCGGCCGAGGGCCATGGAGAAGCCGCGCTCGGTGGCGCCGTCGCGCCAGCGGTCGGCGCACTCGACGAGCAGCGCCATCTCGTCGGCGGGGATGTCCTCGTGGCGGCGGATGCGGACCGTGTAGCCGGCCCGCTTGACCCGGTTGTGGGCCTGGCGGACCACGCGCATCGCCCGGCCTTCGAGGGTGAAGTCCGCGATGTCCACGATCGCCTCGTCGCCCAGCTCCAGCGCGTCCAGGCCGTGTCGGGCGTAGATCGTGCCGGCCTCCTCGCTCGCGCCCATGACGGCCGGGGTCCAGGCGTGCCGGCGGGCCTCGGTGAGCCAGGCGTCGATGGCGCCGGGCCAGGCCTCGGGGTCGCCGATCGGGTCGCCGGAGGCGAGGGAGACCGCGCCGACGACGCGGTAGGTGACGGCGGCCTTGCCGGTGGGGGAGAAGATGGCGGCCTTGTCGCGGCGCAGCGCGAAGTAGCCGAGGGAGTCGCGCGCGCCGTGCTTGACGAGCAGGGTACGCAGCCGGGACTCGTCCTCCTCGGTGAGCAGCTTGCGGCCGCGCGGGGAACGGAAGCAGGCGTACAGCACCAGGCAGAAGGCCGCGGCGAGCAGGATGTTGATGACGATGTCGGCCCAGCGGGGCGCGTGCACGGAGTCGACGCGGTCGGCGAGCGGGCCGACGCTGATGCCGCGCAGCAGGGTGTAGGCGAGCTCTTCGCCCCAGGGGGCGTGGGGCAGCTTGTTGGTGGCGTGCACGAGCAGCGTGCCGAGACCGCCGGTCACCAGGATCCCGCCGGCGCCGACGGCCAGCGCCAGCTTCGGGTTGGAGGGGTCGCCGATGGCGTTGAACTCTCGGCGGCCGATCAGCAGCGCGGCCACGAAGAGGCCGGTGAGGGCGGTGGAGACCCAGTTGAAGGCGTGGTCGCGGAACGGGTGCTGGGTGAGCGCGAGGACGTACAGCACGAACAGGGGGCCCGCGCACAGCAGGTTGACCACCCACGCGGCCCGCTTCCCGCGCCGCATCACCAGCGCCAGGAAGATCGCCGCCGCGGCCGAGGCCAGACCCGCGGTGGCCAGGTACGGCGTGAAGAACTGGCCGGCGTGGTGCGTGTGCGCGTGGACGTGGCGAGCGGTGAAGAGCTTGCCGTCGTTGTGTTCCTGCACCTCTTTGCGGAACGGCAGCGACATGACCGCGATGATGTTGAAGACGGCGATCAGCCGCAGGTACCACACGGTGGCCGACGCCGCCCGCGCGCGCAGGCGGGGGCCGGGCACGGGCAGCTGCGGCACGTGGCGCGTGCCGCGCTGTGCGGGGACCTGTGGGGAGAGCAGGGTCGGCTGCTGAGCGGGCATGGTGACTGGTCACCTTGAGGGAAGGGGGACGGGGGCGACCCCGGTCGGGGCCGCCTGGACCCTACAGCCTGTAGGGTAGACCGACTGGGCGGTGTGGAGAGGAGCGTACCGACAACCGCTCTTACCCGGCCCTTCCCGTACCGCGTCTCTTACCCGGCGCTTCCCCGGACCCTCCTCTGCCCCGTCACCCGGCCCCTCCCCGGTCCCGCCGGGCCGCCGTCAGATGCCAGGCCAGGTTGCCCACCGCCGCGCCGGCCGCGACCACGGCGACGATCACCCCGCCGGTCGCGAGGCCGTCACTGAACAGATGCGGCCGCCGGTCGAGGCTGTGCAGCCCGAACCCGCACAGCTCGTACACGCCGACGGCGGCGACGAGAAGACTGACGACCAGCAGGGCCAGCGTCGGCGCCAGACTGCGCACACAGACCTCGCCGCCGGCCTCCGTTTCCGTGTCCTGCATGGATCCCCCGATGAACAGACGAATGAACAGCCCTGCGACCGCTGGCGGTCGGGAACCTACAATACGTAGGGTCCGCCGGTTCGGCGCCGAGGACGTCCAGACGGCGCCGCGCCGTGTGTCGGCTGTCACTCCGGGGCCGGGGCGCCGGGTGTGTTCGGGGGGATCGGGTTCGCGCGCCGCAGGCGGATCAGCCGAAGCGGCCCGCCACGTAGTCCGCCGTGCGCGCGTCCGCCGGGGAGTCGAACATCTGCTCCGTGGGGCCGTGCTCGACGATCCCGCCGGGCGTGCCCTGTTCGGCGAGGAAGAAGGCGCACTGGTCGGAGACGCGGGCGGCCTGCTGCATGTTGTGGGTGACGATCACGATCGTGACCTCGTCCCGCAGGTCCTGGATCGTCTCCTCGACGCGGCGGGTGGAGGTCGGATCGAGCGCCGAGCACGGCTCGTCCATGAGCAGGACCCGGGGGCGCACGGCGAGGGCGCGGGCGATGCACAGGCGCTGCTGCTGGCCGCCGGAGAGCGCGCCGCCGGGCTGCCGGAGGCGGTCGCCGACCTCCTTCCACAGGCCGGCCCGGGTCAGGGACTCCTCGACCAGTTCGTCCTTCTCGCGGCGGCTGACGCGGGTGCCGGTCAGTTTCAGGCCCGCCACCACGTTGTCGTAGATCGACATCGCCGGGAACGGGTTCGGCTTCTGGAAGACCATGCCGATGCTTCGCCGGGCGTCGGTGAGCCGGCGCTCGGGGGCGTAGATGTCCTCGCCCTCGAAGAGCACCTCGCCGCCGAAGGCCGCCCTGGGGATCAGCTCGTGCATGCGGTTCAGGGTGCGCAGGAACGTGGACTTGCCGCAGCCGGAGGGGCCGATCAGGGCGGTCACCCGGCCCGCCGGCATGGTCAGCGAGACCCGGCTGAGCACCTGGTGGTTGCCGAACCAGGCCGAGACCGCGCGGGCCTCCAGGGTGGCGGGCCGGGCGGACGGGGCGTCGGTCGCGGGGAGTACGGCGGTGTCGGTCATGGGGGCCACCTCGGTGACAGAGGGCTCGGTGGGGGCTACAGCAGGTTCGGGAGGAGTTCGGTGGTGCGGGTGGCGACCTGAAGGCCGAGCACCGCGAGGACCGGGGCGAAGACCAGCCACGTCTGGTGGCGGCCCCAGCGGTGCCAGGTCCACACCGCGGCGACCGCCGCGAGCAGCAGCGCCTGCAGCCACATCACCAGCGGCCACGGCACCCCGGAGGGCCGGGCCAGCGGCTCCTCGGAGTCGGGCAGGGTGCCGGAGCGGATCACCGCGGCCGGGGTCTGGAACGGCGCCGAGAGCAGGCCGGCGTCGACGCGCAGGACGCCGCTCGGCATGAAACGGGGACCGGTGGCCGTGACCAGCACCAGACGGCCCTTGCCGGAGGCCAGGGGCGCGGGTGCCGGGTCACCGGCCCGGCGGACATCGGTGACCCGGTAGCGCGCCTTGCCCTGGCCGGTGGTCACGGTGAACGTGTCCCCGGCCGCCAGCTCGGCCAGGTGCCCGAACGGGCCGCCGTACGCGGCCGCCCGGCCCATCAGCACGCTGGTGCCGGACTGCCCGGGCATCGGCGTGTCCCGGCGGTGTCCGGGGCCGTCGGTCAGCACCGAGGAGTCCGTGCCCTCCAGCACGACCTGGGTGAGGCCCAGCTCGGGTATGTCGACGAGGGCGACCGGGGTGCCGGGCGCGAGCAGCCT
This sequence comes from Streptomyces sp. NPDC052107, assembly GCF_040680215.1. Taxonomy (NCBI): domain Bacteria; kingdom Bacillati; phylum Actinomycetota; class Actinomycetes; order Kitasatosporales; family Streptomycetaceae; genus Streptomyces; species Streptomyces sp. NPDC052107. The sequence goes on along the minus strand of NZ_JBFAWG010000015.1, from coordinate 151,457 downwards.
GCCCTGCTGGTCGGTCTGGGCCACCGGGGCGGTGCCCAGGGCGAGTTGGGCGCGCAGCTCGTCGAACGCGGCGTGCTGGGAGTTGTGTTGCTGGACACCGCTGAGCACCAGCAGCTGGGCGGTGCTGCCGAGCAGCAGTGCGGCCAGGCTGAGCAGGGCGCCGCGGGCGAGATGCCGTACGGCGGTCAGGCCGCGGACCCCGGCGCCGGACGTGGCCGGTGCGAGCGCGGCAGGGGCGGCGACGGTCACGGCGGCCTGCCTCCTTCACTGGATGTTTCGTCTGTCGGCCGGCTGCCGGGGAGCAAGGGCGGGCTCCCCGGCAGCCGTGGGTCGGGTGGATCAGGTGGACTTGATGGTGAAGTTCGCGCCGGCCTTGGAGTTCACCGTGGTGGAACCGGTGTAGAAGGCGTGCAGCGTGTGCGTGCCGCGGCTCAGCTTCGGCAGGGTGATGGTCACCTTGCCGCCGCTCAGCGTGCCGGTCGCGAGGATCCTGGAGCCCTCGTAGATGCGCACGGTGCCGGTCGGGGTGGTGCCGGTCGCGCTGACCTTGACGGTCACCTTGGCCTGGGCGGTGTGGCTGATCGAGGTCGGCGCGGAGGTGCTCACCGACGGGGTCGCCTTGACGATCTTCAGGCTGGCCGTCGTGGAGGACGTGTAGAGCTTGCCGCTGCCCGCGTAGGAGACGGTCAGCGTGTGCGTGGCGACCTTGAGGTGGTTCGGCAGGGCGACGGTGGCCTTGCCGGAGGCGTCCAGGGTGCCGGTGCCGAGGACCGTGCCGCCCTCCTTCACCGTGACCTTGCCGGTGGGGGTCACGCCGTGCGAGTCGGTGACGGTGACGGAGACCTTGGGCGTCTTGCCGTAGGCGGTGGTCGTGGTCGTCGCCTTGGTGGTGCTCGCGAACTTGACCGTGCCGGTCCAAACGGCCGCGGCGCCCGTGCCGTTGAGGTTGTTTCCGGTGACGGTGGCGGTGTAGCTGCCGACCGCCAGGCCCGTGAAGGTGTACGACGTCGTGCCCGCCGGGAGGTCCTTGACGGCCACGACGGCGCCGTCGGACCCGGTCAGCGTGACCCGGTAGTCGGTCAGCGGCAGACCGGTGGCCGCCGGGGCCGTCCAGGACAGCTTCAGGCTTCCGCTGCCCAGGGTCGCCTTCAGGCCGGGCTTGGCGGGCGTCGAGGCGTCGATGCCCGACTCCTCAAGACCGCCCAGCTTGGCGTGCTTGGCCACGCTGATCGAGCCGTTGTACGGCTCGTTGACGAAGCCGAAGCCGGCGATGACCTTCTCGGCGCTGTCGGAGGCCAGCGCGGCGGTGTGGCTGCCGCTGCTGACGAAGACATCGTAGAGGTCCTTGTCGAAGAAGATGCTGGTCGGGTCGATCGCCCGGGACGGCACGACGTTGTAGACGTCACGGCCGAAGGTGGCGTTCTCGTAGTAGGCGGTGACCGGGGAGAGCTTGCCGTTGACCGTGATCACCGGCGTGGTGGCGCCGGTGTCGCCGGGCAGCTGCACGGCCGCCAGGTGCGCCCCGTCGGCCGCCGCCTGCTTGCTGTAGTCGGGGGCGACGTCGTTGTTCTGGGCGATCCAGCTGCCCACGGAGAACGGCACCAGGGCGCCGTCCTCCTCGACCGCGCTGTCGGCCTGGTTCTCCTGGACGGTCGGGATGTCCGGGGAGAGCGTGGCGTCGGTCAGGCCGATCGCCGACAGGAAGAACTTGCGGGTGCCCGAGCCGCTCTGCGGGATCTTCGGGTGCACGGTCTGCCCGTTCACCTTGGTGAGCGTGCCGGAGTAGATGTCGTGCAGCTGGTCCACCGTGAGGGTGTCCAGCGCCGAGCCCTTCACCGCGACGCCGACTGCGTCCCGGGCGAACGGGATGTAGGTCAGGGTGGTGCCGGAGGTGCTCGGGCCGCTGGAGGAGCGGGCGAAGTCGATCTGGTTCTTGATGGCGACGCCGGAGGAGTCCGGGTACTTGTCGCCGGTCAGTGACTCGCTCAGGGCGAGGCGGCCCTTGCCGGAGCCGTTCGGGCGCAGGAAGGACGGGCCGCCGGAGCGGGTGGTGATGTTCGAGGTGGTGGAGCCGGTGCCGGGCTCGATCGCGTCGTAGGAGGCGATGCCCGCGCCGCTCGCCGACTTCACGGCCGTGTCGGCGTAGCTCTTCTTGTTCACCGTGTCACCGGCCAGGGCGTTGAGCACGTCCTGGGTGGTGTCGGAGCCCACGCCGACCAGCTTGCGGAAGGTCCCGGCGGGGGTGGGGTCGGCGTGGGCGGGGCTCGTCAGAGCCAGGCCGCCGGCCACCGCGGCGGCGGCGACGAGCGTCGCCGTGAAGCGCGTTCTGCGCATCGAGAGTCTCCTGACGGTTGTGCGTCGGGTGTGAGAGGGGAATCTGGCAGGGTGGTACGGGCCGTCCGCCCCGAGTGCCTGTCGGGGCGGGCGGCCGTCTGGGGGCCGGATGTCAGGGCTGCGGCGGGCGCAGCCTCTCCGGCAGGGTGAAGGCCGGGACGACCGTCACCGTGCGACCGCCGGGCAGCGTCACCCGCAGCGGTAGCCGCAGCCTGCGGCCACCGGCGAAGGGCGCGCCGAGGCCGGCGGCGGCACCGAGCGCGGCCCCGGCGGGTACGGCCCACCGCAGCGGGTTCGCCGGGTCGTCGGGGGTGGTCTGGGCGGCGGTGGTCTGCACGGCCTTGCCGCCGTCGTACGACGCCTGCGCGCTCGGCGACGGCGAGGCCTTGCCGCTGCCGCCGCCGTCCGCGCCGCCGGTCCTGCCGCCCGTGCCGCCGTCACCGGCGGGGCCTCCGGGGATGATGCCGCCCGAACCGCCTCCGGTGCCGATGGTCTCGGAGCCGCCGCCGACGGTGCCGCCGCTCGTGCCGCCGTCGTCCCCGGAGGGTCCCGGGCCGGTGTAGTGCGCCAGGGTGTCGGCGGCCTTCAGGGCGCGCTCGCGCAGGCCACGGGAGAGCGGGGCGTACCCGGCGGGCAGCCGGCCCGGGTCGGCTCCCTGTATCTGGCCGGCGCCGGCCGCGTACCGCAGCAGCGCCGCGTAGTCCGCGCGGGCGTTCGCCTTCAGCGACCCCGGGCGCACGGCCGCCCACACCAGCTGGGCGAGCGGGTAGGCGCCCTTCGCGGTGGCGCCGGCCGGGGTGATCTCGGCGACGTCCTTGCCGGAGGCGCTCTTGGCGGCCTCGGTCAGGGACGTGGTCGTCGGGGCCACGAAGTCACCCGCCGTGTTGCGCAGCCGGGCGGTCTGCAGGCCGTAGCGGGCGGCGGAGGCCGCGTCGGTGACCGTGACGACGAACCGGGAGCCGACCGTCTGCGGGCCGGGCAGCTTGTAGGCGGGCGGGTTGGCCAGCGGGTCCCAGGTCGACTTCCACAGCACGTCGGCCCGCCGGGTGTGCAGGGCACCGGCGTGCATGTCGGTGACGTAGGGGTGGAAGTCGGTCATGCACTGCGTGTCGTCCTTGGGCGCGTCCGTGCCGGGCGGGACCGTGCACCAGGGGTCGGACTTCGGGTAGTCGTCCGTGTGCTCGGGGTCGAAGGCGGCGCCGGCGGGGTTCACGTCCGGCTTGGTGCTGTAGTACGGGTTGACCTGCATGCCCCAGCGGTCGGAGACCCCGGCGAGGAACTGCCGGGCCTGCTTGTCGGCGAGGATCCACTGCCACAGCGCGCGGGCGCTGTCGCTGTGGCCGAGCGAGGTGAGCAGATCGGTGTCAGTGGCCGGGGTCTCGGCGACCGAGAGGTAGGCGAACTCCGGGTTGAGCTCGATGAACTCCGGGTCGCTCGCGAGGCCCGCGGGGTTGTTCCTCGCCCAGTCGTAGCCCTTGGCCGTCCTGCCGCCGACGACCGCACCCCAGGGCGAGTTGCGGTACGACTCCGTGAGCAGCTTGGCTACCAGACGGGGCGTGAGCCTGATCGACTCGACCTTGGTGCCCGCCAGTTTCCGGATGTCCTCCGGCGCCCCGGCCTTCGGTCTGCGTTCGATGGTGAACCCGATGACCGCGCCGGACAGGGCGACGGGTGCGTATGTCGTCGTGCCTGACGGGGCCGCCGTACCGTAGTCGGCGCCCAGGGCGCGGGTGGTGAAGCCGAGGCCCGTGTCGCCCTTGCGGGTCAGCCGGTCACGGGTGTCCGGTTCGCCCATCTCGGTGTAGCCGTACACCTTCCCGGCCGGACACAGGGCCGCCTGCCAGCTGGTCATGGCGTCGGCGGCGAGCTCGCTGCCCAGGGTGGGCCGCTCCTTGGCGCCGAGTGCGCAGTTGGCGCCGACCGCGTTGAAGTCGAGCGGGACGGCGATGCGGTTGCGCCAGTTGGTGGAGGAGACCGGGGAGCCCGCGTTGACCTGGCTGTGGTCGGCGTACGGCTGGCCGTCCAGGTCCAGATGGCCCTGCGGGACGATCACCAGCCAGCAGCGGCGGGGCGTGGTGACCCCGTTGCGGGTGACCGGGACGCCGCAGCCCAGGTGCGGGGCCTCGTTCGCGGTCTGCACCTCGAAGTACTCCTGGCCGGTGCCGTCGGCGCCGGTGCGGGCGAAGTCCACCTCGTTGGTGGTGTTGCGGTTGAAGTAGGGGTTGTTCTGCGTGTTGGTGGTGACGACCGTGCCGTCCACCGCCTTGAACGGCACCTCGGCCGGGGCGTTCGGGTTGGCGGCGCCGTAGACGTTGTCCTGGCCGTAGTTCGTGGGGTCGGCGCTGTAGAACACCTGGCGGGTGTCGTCCTGGCCGTTGCCGGGCCAGTTGCCGCGGTCGGTGGTCGGGGAGCCGCCGTACTGGCACTGGGTGCGTGGCGGCCCCGGGTTGTCCGGCACGGTGTGGTCGTCGTCGCCCCAGCACTGCATGATCTGCACGAAGTCCGTGTTGAACAGCGTGCCCGCGAACGTGGTCGGGGTGCCGCCGGTCCAGGAGACCTTGATCGCCTGGCTGGTGAGGTGGGTGGTGCGGTCCACCGTGAACCTCATGTCCTTGAACTCGCCGCGTCCGGAGACCGTGACGGCGGAGCCGGTGCCGTCGGCGGCCGCCGTGGCGGACGGGGCCGCCTGGGCGAGAGCCAGCCCGGCCAGGGCGCCGGCGGCGGCCCCGGCGAGCAGCCGGGTGAGGGCGCGGCGGACGCGGGTGCGCAGCCGTGTCACCGGGAACTCCCCTCGCCGGCGCGGTCGTCGGTGGTGCCGAGTCCGGAGCGGGCGCCGACCAGCCGGGACACCAGGGAGGGCAGCAGGAGCAGGCCGAGGAGCAGGATCACGGCGAGCAGCATCAGGGTCTGGGTGGTGGTCCAGCCGTGCCCGGCGGCGACGGCGACCGGCTGGGCGAGCGCGATGGTCCCGCCGGCCGCCGCGGTGCCGCCGGTGCCGCCGCTCCCTCCGGAGCCGCCGCCCGGCGCGATGGTCTGCCCGGTGTCGGGGTCGATGGACGGCTGCGCGCTGCCGCCGCCACCGGCACCACCGCCCGCCGCGCCGCTGCCGCCGGCGGCCGTCCCTCCGCTCGCGGTGCCGCCGTTCGCCGAGCCGCCGTTCGCGCCGCCGCCGCTGGCGCCCGTGCCGCCGGAGGCGCCGCCCGAACCACCGCCGCTTCCGCCCTCCTTGGCGCCGCCGCTGCCCGTGGTGCACGGCGGGGCGCCCAGCTTGTCGCAGGCGGCCGGGTAGGGCGCGGTGTCGGCGAGCCGGTTGTGGCCGTCGGGTGTGAAGGTGGGGTTGTTGCAGTTCCTGATGTTGATGTTCTGCGCCCGCACGCCCGGGATCCGGCGGATCTGGTCGAAGCCCGCCTGCACCAGGTTGATCGGCAGCGGGGAGTAGCCGAGGTCGGGCGCCTGTTGCTGGCCCTGGCACATGAAGTAGTACGAGAACGCGCCGAGCGTCTTGCCCTTGTCCTCGGTGAAGGTGCCCTGCACCTTCAGCGGCAGGATCATGTACGAGTAGCTGGACAGCGGGTAGTTGCGCTTGTCGGTGTCGTTGTAGACGCCGTCGAGCTGCTGGGTGAGGTAGTCCGGGCTGTTCCTGTTCGTGTTGATCTTCGCCTTGAGCAGCGAGACGGCGACGTTCTGCGGGGTCGGCTCGGTGTAGTAGCCGGCGTGGTTCAGGACCTTGGCGACCGGGTAGTGCGCGTTGATCGCGTAGGAGTAGTTGACGTAACCGATCGCGCCCTCGCCGTAGTTCTGGGCGACATAGCCCGCCACGCCGAGGTCGCCGGACTGGGCGATCATGCCGGGGACCGTCGGGTAGTACGACGTCTGCCCACAGGCGCCGGAGCGGCCGACACGGCTGCAGTACGCCTGCCACAGCGCCCTGTGCTGGTTGGCCATCCACAGCGTGAACTGGGCGGTGGAGCCGGAGCCGTCGGACCGGACGACCGGGACGATCGTGCGGTGGGGCAGCTGGAGCCCGGGGTTGTCGGCCTTGATCGCCGGGTCGTCCCAGGACCGGATCACCCCCGTGAAGATCTTCGTGACGTTGTCCCCGGACAGGCGCAGATTGGTGACCCGCTGCCCGTTGACCGTCAGGTGGTACATGAACACGGTGCCGCCGGCCACGATCGGCATGTACGCGTACGACCCCGGCGCCGGGCGCTCCGCGGCGGAGCCGTCGGTCGGGTGGGTCTGGAACGGGATGTCCGACACCGCGAAGTCGACCGTGCCGCTGAGGAACTGACGCCGGCCGTCGGAGGAACCGGTGCCGGCGTAACTGATCCGCATGCCGTACTGGTTCACCGCCCGGCGCCACTCGTCCACGGCGTTCTCCGCCCAGGTGGAACCGGCGCCGGAGATGGGGGTGTAGCTGTCGGCGACCGCGGGGGTCGCCGTTGCGAGTACGCAGAGGAGGGCGGCCAGGATGCCCAGTCTGCGGAGTGTCGTGAGCATCAGTGGGTTTCTCCGTCGGTGTGGTCAGCGGAACCGGTCTCGAACAGCCGCAGTCCCGGCGAGTGCAGTTCGGCGTACCTCTCCACATCGCGGCGGGAGGCCCGTGCCGCCCTCCTCGCCTGGTGCCTGCTCTGGTGGCCGGGTCCCCGGCCGCCGATGATGCGGGCGATGGCGAAGAGGACCAGGACCAGCGCCATCAGCACCGCCGCCGCGCCGAAGCCGCGGGCGATCATGGCCGGTTGGGGGGACTTGACGAAGTTGAAGACGGCGAGGGGGAGGGAGACCATCGGGCCGTCGGTCGGGTCGGCGTTCAGCGCCGCCGTGAATCCGGCCGTCAGCAGGACCGGTGAGGTCTCGCCGATGCCGCGCGCCGTGCCGAGGATGACCGCGGTGGCCAGGCCCGAGCGCGCGGTGGGCAGCACCACGTGCCACACGGTCCGCCAGCGCGGCGCGCCCAGCGCCTCCGCCGCCTCCGTCAGCGTGCCCGGCACCAGCCGCAGCACCACGTCCGCCGCCCGGATCACGATCGGCAGCATCATCTCGCTGATCGCGAACCCGGCCGCGAGCCCCGACTTCTGCATGCCGAGCCCGAGAATCCAGGTGGCGTACACCATCAGCCCGGCCACGACGGACGGCAGCGCTGTCATCGCCTCCACGATCGTGCGCACGAAACGGGAGAAGCGGCCGGGGACCTGGTTGAGGTAGACGGCGCAGGCCAGGCCCAGCGGAACCGTGATCGCCAGGGCGATGGTGATCATGATGAGCGTGCCGAGCATGGCGTGTGCGATGCCGCCGTCGGTCAGCGGGTCCAGCGGGCCTGCCGCCTGCATGTCCTGGGTGAAGAAGTTGCCGTGCGTCAGGGCCTCGCGGCCGCGCCAGGCGGTGAAGCCGACCACCAGCGCGAGCGCGCAGAGCATCAGTGCGGCCGCCGTCCACAGCACGACCGTGATCACCCGGTCCCGTACCGCCTGGGCGTCCTCCTCCAGCCCGGTGAGCACGGCGTAGACGAGCAGGAAGACGGCGTACGCGGTGACGGCGAAGCCCAACGCGCCGGAGAAGGGCGCGAGTTCACCGAACAGCAGCACGGCCGTGCACAGGCCCGAGGCGGCGGCGCCCAGGAGGGAGAGGACCCCGCTCAGGGTGGGGCCGCCGATGCGGCGCGGTACGTCGGGGACGTCGACCGCGGCTTCCCGGGGGACGGCGTCTGCCAGGACTTCCTGGACTTCTTGTACGACAGTCATCGTCACGCCTCGCTCTGCGCGCCGGACCGGGAACGGGCCGCGATGGACGAGGCGGTGAAGTTGACCGCCAGGGTGAGCAGGAACAGGGCCAGGCCCGCCGCCATCAGCGCCGACATGCCGAAGGGCGACGCGTCGCCGTAGTGCAGGGCGATGAGGGACGAGACGGAGTTCGAGCCGGTCTGCAGGATGTGCCACTGGACGCGGAAGACCGGCGAGATGATCAGGTACACGGCGATGGTCTCGCCGAGCGCCCGGCCGAGCCCCAGCATCGTGCCGCCGATGATCCCGCCCTTGCCGTACGGCAGGACGACCGCCCGGATCATGCCCCAGCGGGTCGCGCCGAGCGCGTAGGCGCCCTCCCGCTCGCCGGCCGGGGCCTGCGCGAACACCTCGCGCATCACCGAGCACTGGATCGGCGCGACCATGAGGGCGACGACGATCCCGGCGACGAAGGTGGAGGCGGTGTAGACGCTCTCGGAGGCGAGCGGTTCGCCCGGCTGGGTGCCGTCCACCGTGAACAGCGGCATCCACCCGAACCAGTCGCTCAGCCAGCGCGACAGACCGATCACATGCTGCTGGAGGAAGAACAGCCCCCACAGCCCGTACACCACCGACGGAACGGCCGCCATCAGGTCGACCATCGTGACGAGGGTGCGCCGCAGCGGGCGCGGGGCCACGTCGGAGATGAACAGCGCGGTGCCCACGGCCAGGGGAACGGAGATCGTCACGGCGACGGCGGCGATCAGTACGGTGCCGGTGAGGACCGCGGCGATGCCGAACCGGTGGACGTCCGGCTGCCATTCGGCGGTGGTGAGGAACGCGAATCCCCGTGCGTGCAGCGCCTGCCCGGCCCTGAGCAACAGGAACAGGCCAATCGCCGCCATGATCGTGAGGACGGTCACGCCAGTGGCCGTCAACTGGTATCGGAAGAACCGGTCCCCGAGGCCGCGGGCGGCCAACCCCCGTTGTGGCGGGGGGCTTTCGGGATGCTTCGGCCCTTCAGGTCTGCTGGGCTCCGCTCTGCCGGATCCCTCTACCGCGGACACCACGTGTGGCCCCCTCATGCGACATGCAGCGACATGTAGCGACATGTGCGAGAACGGCGGTTCCCGCGCGGGGAGAGTCAATGGCCGGATGCTGTCGGTTCCGGTCGCCGTAGAAGGAGCGTCGGTGAACGGTTCATGTCATTTCAGTGGGGGAGGTGTGTGCATCCACCATGCTTCGGGTGTGCTCAGTCGCCCTGCGGCCGAGCCGTGCGGCGGGCGTAGGCGCGGGCCGCACGGGCGCGGTCGCCGCAGCGGGTGGAGCACCAGTGGCGGCGGCCGTGGCGGAGCAGGAAGCGGTTGCAGGGGGCCGAGCCGCAGGCGGTGAGACGGCCGGCGTCGGGGCCGGTGAGCAGGTCGGCGGCGTCGGCGGCGAGGGCGGCCAGGGCGTGTTCGACGATCTGGGTGGTGGGGTGGGCCGTGGCGCGGTACAGGCCGCGCTCGGGCGACCACTGCAGCAGCAGGGCCGCCGGGGCGAGGGTGAGGGCCTCGTTGACGGCGGCCAGGGCATCGGCGGGCGCGGGGCGGCCCTCGACGCGGGACGCGAGCAGAGGGCGGATCCGCTCACGCAGGGAGCGCAGCCGGCTCGCGCACGTCTCGCGCAGATCGGCCTCGGCCGGGGCGAGCCCGCGCTCCACCAGCCAGCGCTGGGCCGCGGAGGGCGTGTCGAGCAGGTCGACCCGCCCTCCGCCGGGTAGGACGATCGCGCTGTTGGCCAGGTCGAGGGCGCGATGCTGCGCGGCGCCGGGCGCGGGCGGCAGGAGAGCCCGCTCGGCGCTCTCCTCGGCGTCGGCGGGGGTCGCTGGGGTCACGGGGTTCACGGTTCTCATGGTACGGCTTGCCGTCATCCGTGAGACAGGCGTAGCGTCTCTCACGGATGCAAGTTCCCCTATCCGTGAGGTGAACCACCATGGCCGCCCGTTCCGCCGATTCCTCCGGTTCCGCCGAATTCGACGAGCAGTTTCCCGACTCCGGCGAGCAGATCCCCGTTTCCGGCGAGCAGATTCCCGTCCAGGTCCTCGGCGGCCCCACCGTCCTCATCGAGTACGGCGGACTCCGCTTCCTCACCGACCCCACCTTCGACGACCCCGGCGACTACCCGTCCCCCAGCGGCCGCACCCTCACCAAGACCGCCCCGCCCCGCACGAGCGCCGCCGCACTCGGCCCGGTGGACGTCGTCCTGCTCTCGCACGACCAGCACGCCGACAACCTCGACCACTCCGGCCGCGCCCTGCTCGCCGCCACCCCGCGCACCCTCACTACCCCGGCAGCGGCCGGCCGGCTCGGCGGCGGCACCGAGCCGCTCACCCCCTGGCAGTCCGTCGACCTGCCCCGCCCCGACGGCGGCACGGTCACCGTGACCGCCGCCCCGGCCCTGCACGGCCCCAAGGGCTCCGAGCCGCTCGTCGGCGAGGTCACCGGATTCCTGCTGACCTCCGCCGACCTGCCCAGCGTCTACGTAAGCGGCGACAACGCCTCCCTGGAGCTGGTCCAGGAGATCGCCGACCGGTACGCCCCCGTCGACACCGCCGTCCTCTTCGCCGGCGCGCCCAGGATGCCCGTCCTCGACGACGCCCTCCTCGTCCTCGACGGCAAGGGCACGGCCACCGCCGCCCGGCTGCTCGCCGCCCGCCGGGTGGTCCCGGCCCACTGCGACAGCTGGGCCCACTTCACCGAGTCCCGCGACGACGTGGTGGCGGCGTTCGAGCAGGCGGGTCTGGCGGACCGGCTGCAGCTGGACTGAACCGGAAGTCCCTCAGGGCTCCAGGCCGCGCAGCAGCACCGTGAGGCCGCCGAAGAACTCCCGCTCGACGCCGACCCGTCGGGCGTCTGCCGCGGTCCGGGCCATGAGCGGGAACTCCTCCGGATCCAGCGCGGAGATGGCCACCGTGCCCGCGCCCGACAGGGAGCCGAGCTGCGCCAGCTGCAGGGCGCCGTTGACGTAGGCGACCAGGCTGCGCAGAGCCACGACCCGGCGCTCGCCCGCGAAGCCCGCGTCCGTGAGGATGCCGAGCACCGTCTCCGACCAGCGCAGCACCGCGCGGGAGTGGTGCCGGTGGGCGACCGACAGCGGGATCACCGACGGATGCGTGCGCAGCGTGTCCCGCAACCGCCGCACCATCACCTCGACGCGCTCGCGCCACGGCAGGTCCGTCGGCGGCGCCTCGGTGTCGACCGCCCCGAGCACGAACTCCACGACCAGCCGCTCCAGTTCCTCGCGGTCGGCCACGTACCGGTAGAGCGCCATCGTGCTCATGCCGAGTTCCCTGGCGACCGTACGCATGGACAGCCCGGCCAGTCCGTCGCGGTCGAGGACGGCGAGCGCGGCGGAGGCCAGTCGGTCGGGGGTGAGGGAGCGGGATCGAGGCATGACGCTTGACAGCGTACGGCATACGCCTACGCTGGTAGGCGTACGACGTACGCCTACGCGTCCGTGCCGTGCCCACGAGGGAGGCAGTTGCCCATGTCCCCGTCCACGCCCCGGCGGCCGCCCGGCCCCGGCTCTCAGCTCGGCCCCCGCGCACTCACTCCCGTCTCCGGCCCGCCGCTCCCCGTGCCCGACCCGGACGGGCTGGTCCATCTCCAGTTCCGCCGCTTCGCGGGCTGCCCGGTCTGCAACCTGCACTTGCGGTCCTTCGTACGGCGGCACGCGGAGATCGAGGCCGCCGGCATCCGGGAGGTGGTCGTCTTCCACTCGCCCGCCGACGAACTGCGGCAGCACACGGCGGACCTGCCCTTCGCCGTCGTGGCCGACCCCGACAAGCGGCTGTACGTCGAGTTCGGCGTGGAGTCGGCACCCCGGGCACTGCTGGACCCACGGGTGTGGGGACCGATCGTGCGGGCGGTGCTCCGCAGCACCTGGGCGATACTGCGCGGCCGGGAACGCGGCCCGGCGTCCCGGCCGCACGGCGGCCGGTTCGGTCTCCCCGCCGATTTCCTGATCACCCCGGACGGCAGCGTGCTCGCCGCGAAGTACGGCGAGCACGCGTATGACCAGTGGGAGGTCGGGGAGTTGCTGGAGCTGGCGGGCGCGGTACGACGGACCGGTGCCGCCCGCGGCTGATGGGGCGCGGGGCCGTATCGATATGCGGCTCCGCCGCGTGGGTGCGACCAGCCACGACGCACCCGCAGCCGGGCTACTGCCGAACCCACCGAGACGGTCCCCGCCCCTCAGCGCACCCTCCGCCGCAGGAACACCCCGCTGGTCAGCGCGCCGAGCAGAACGAGGCCCGCGTTCACGGCGATCGCGGTCTTCAGTCCGGCAAGGACACCCGCGGCGCTCGTGCCGGTCATCGCGGCCGTGGCGACCGCGCTCATCACCGGCGTGCCCATCGTGATCCCGATCTGCTGGGTCATCGTGGCCAACCCGGTGGCCAGACCCTGCTCACCGTCGGCCAGACCGGACGTGGCGGTGACCATGAAGCCGACGATCACCAGCATGTTGCCCACGCCCCCGGCGAAGGTGGCCGCCGGCAGCAGCCAGAGCGAGGAGTGACCGGTGCCGAGGCCGAGCAGGGCCGCCGTGAACACGGTCTGGACAAGGCCCCCGCCGACGAGCGCGGCCGTCGCACCGGTCCGCCCGATGACCCGCGGAGCGATCGCGCCGCCGACGACCGTGCCGATGCCCAGCACACCGAACGACAGCCCGGCGGCCAGCGGAGAGAAGCCGAGCACCTCCTGGAGGTAGAGGGTCAGCAGGAACACCAGGGACGTCTCGGTGACGAACGCGATCAGACCGGCGACATTGCCCCAGGCCACCGTCCGCCTGCCGAGTACCCCGAGCGGCACCAGCGGCTCCGGCACCCGGCGTTCCACGGCCCGGAACACGAGCAGCAGGAGCACGCCGGTGGCCAGCGGCAGCAGGGCCGCGGGCGAGCCCCAGCCGTGTTCGCCGGCCTGGGTGAGACCGAGGACGACGGCCAGCAGGCCGAGCGTGACGGTGACGGCGCCCGGCACGTCCAGCCCCGGCCGCGTCTCGGGCCGGGACTCGGCGACGACGGCGGGCGCGACCAGCAGGACGGCGAGGGCGACCGGGACGTTGATGAAGAACGACCACCGCCAGGACAGCAGGTCCGTCAGCAGCCCGCCGAGGATCGCGCCGGTGGTGAAACCGGCCGACATCAGCGCACCGTTCAGACCCAGCGCCTTCTCCCGCAGCGGCCCCTCGGGGAAGGAGGTGGTCAACAGCGACAGGCCCGCCGGGGTCACCGCGGCGGTGGCCAGGCCCTGGAAGACGCGAGCCGCGATCAGCACCTCGGGGCTCCGCGCCAGCCCGCCCGCCAGCGAGGCCGCGCCGAGGACCACCAGCCCGCCGAGGAACAGCCGACGGCGTCCGAACAGGTCGGCGACCCGCCCGAACAGCAGGGTGAACCCGGCCGCGCACAGCGCGAACGCGGTGCCGATCCACTGCAGATGCGCCAGCGAGAAGCCCAGCCCCGTGCCGATCACCGGCAGCGCCACGTTCAGGATCGAGAAGTCCACGGCCAGCATGAACTGGGCCGCGAGCAGCACCACCAGCACCAGACGGAGGCGGGCGGTGAGAACGGCGGGGGCGGTGCCCGCCCGTTGCTCGGCAAGGGTGGACATGACGGTGGTCCTTTCTCCGACAGGTGGTTGCGGAGAAAGAGGCTCGTCCGGTCCCGGCGGCCCAGCCAGAACCGTCCGCTGACGGGCCGGCGTGAGGGTGGTCATCGCATGACCACCCTCACGCCTCCCGCCCGCCCGTCCCGGCGGGCATGATGGGGGACGGCCGCACCGAGGCCGCCGCGACCCACCCCGCACGACCACGGGCGCCCGACATCCGGGAGGCACCGATGGACGCCCCGTCCGAGCTGGGGGACTTCCTCAAGTCCCGTCGGGCCGCGCTGCGGCCGCAGGACGTCGGACTCGCGACCCCGCCGACCCGCCGCCGGGTCGCCGGCCTGCGCCGTGAGGAGCTGGCCCTGCTCGCCGGCGTCAGCATCACCCACTACACCCGCCTCGAACAGGGCCGCGCGGCCGGTGTGTCCGACTCCGTGCTGGAGGCGATCGCCCGCACCCTGCGGCTCGGCGAGGACGAGACCGCCCACCTCAAGGACCTGGCCCGCCCCACCGGCGGCCGCCGCCCCGCCGTACCCCGTGCGGAACAGGCGACCCCCTCGGCCCGTCAGCTGCTCGGCGCCATGACGGACGTACCCGCGCTCGTCCTGGACCGGCGTGGTGACGTCCTCGCCTGGAACCGGCTGGGCCACGCCCTGCTCGCCCCGCATCTGCCCTGGCAGGCCCCGGACACCCCCGGCGAGCGCCCCAACCTGATCCGGATGCTGTTCCTGGACGAGCGGTACCGGGACCTGTACACCGACCGGAAGGAGGAGGCCCTGCTCGCGGTCGCCTCCCTGCGCCTGGTCGCGGGCCGGCACTCCGACGATCGTGCCCTGGCCGAACTGATCGGCCAACTGTCCATCCGGAGCGGCGAGTTCACCGCACTGTGGGCCCGGCATCCGGTCCGAACCTGCACCTCGGGCGTCAAGTCCCTGCACCATCCGGCGGTCGGCGCCCTGGAGTTGAGCTTCGAGAACCTGTGTCTGCCCGGGGCCTCGGGCCAACGCCTCATCGCCTACACGGCCGAGCCCGGCTCCCCGTCCGACGCGGCCCTGCGTCTGCTGGCCGGCACGGCGACCCCGCGCCCCCCGGCCACACGGCCGGTCGCGGAGGGTGCTGTGTAGACACAGGGGCCGCGCGACCGCACCCTACCGCAGCGGCCCGGCCGGTCGACCGCCTCCCCGGGCCTGCTTCAGGGCTTCAGGACCGTGCCGGCGGCTGTCTGACCCCGAGAACATCGAGCATCGCCCGGGTCGCCGTGCTCGGGTCGAAGCGGCTCCAGGCCAGATACTCCAGGCGGCGGGGCCCGTCGACCACCGGGACCAGGGCCAGGCGGGGATCGTCCTTAGCGAGCGGCCGGATGAACGCCGACGGCAGCAGGGCGATCCCGAGCCGACGCCCGACCAGCCGGGTGATCAGCTCCACGACGCCCGCCTCGTACGCGACGTCACGGGACAGTCCCGCGGCGGCGAACGCCTGGTCGGACTGGGCGCGGGCGGGCGTCCCGGCCACGAAGTCCACGAAGGTCTCGCCGGCGATCTCCGCCAGCGTGACCCGGGAGGCGCCCGCCAGCCGGTGCCCCGTCGGCACCGGCGCCGACTGGGTCCACCTCAGCCCACCGGCCGTACTGGAACCCGGCGAACGCACGGGCCGCTACCGGCGCGCACCGACACCTTGCTCCTCGGCGCCGACGGGGAATCCCGCATCAGCGCCGAGGACTTGGCCGTAGCCGTGCTGGGTGAGTTGGAATGCCCGGGGCCGGACCGCCACATCACGGTCGTACATCAACGCCCCGAACATCAGCGCCCCGAAGGGGCGCGGGGCTGTGTTCGACATGCGGCTACCGCCGCGTGGGCGCGACCAGCCACAACGGCGCGGCAGACGAACGACGGCCCCCCCGGCCGAACCAGCGGAGCGCCTAGTCGACGTCCACCGGACCGTCGTCCGACTTCCGCTCCTTCCCGGAGTGCAGCTGGAGCAGACTGTTGACGTCGCCCCTGGTGCCCTGGCCGTCCTTGTCCTGGCCCAGGCCCTGCCGGACCGAGTCGAGGATCGTCAGGCCCTGGGACACCAGGCCGGCGGCGATCTCGCCGAGGCCGTCCGCGCCGTTCAGGACGTTGACGTTGGCGCCGGACAGACCGCCGGCGGCCTCCTTCACGATCTGCGGGAGCTGGTCGATGAGCATCCGGTCGAGCGCGACCCGGTCGTAGGAGGCCGCGGCCTCCGCCTGGATCTTCATGCGCTGGGCCTCGGCGGCGGCGAGGATCCTGACCCGCTCGGCCTCGGCCTCGGCGGGCTTGACGACCTCGGCCACCAGCTGCTGCTGGCGCAACTTCGCCTGGCGCTGGGCCAGTTCCGTCTGGGCGGCCAGCACCTCCTGCTGGGCGTGGGCCTGCGCCAGCGGTCCGGCCTGCGCGGCCTGCGCCTGGGCGCGGTCCACCTCGGCCGAGTACTCGGCCTTGACGATGGCGGTCTGCCGGGCGTACTCGGCCTGCTTGCGGGCCGCCTCCTGCTCCGCCTCGACCGCGGCCTGGGTGGCCTGGGCCTGGGCGATCTGGGCCTGCCGCTGGATCGCCGCCTTGTGCGGGGCGGACATCGCGTCGATGTAGCCGGTGTCGCCGTCGTCGATGGACTGGATCTGCAGCGAGTCCACGATCAGGCCGATCTTGGCCATCTCCGTCTTGGAGGTGTCCAGGACCTCGGCGGCCAGCTTCTGCCGCTCGGTGACGATCTCCTCGACCGTCATCGAGCCGATGATGGCCCGCAGGTGGCCGGCGAAGATCCGGCCGGTGAGCACGGACATCTGCTCCTGGTCGGAGAGGAAGCGCTGGCCGGCGTTGATGATGCTCTCGTGGTCGTTGCCGACCTTGAAAGCGATGACCGCGCGGACGTGCAGCGAGATGCCCTGCTTGGTCACACAGGTCTCGGTGACCTCGGCCTCACACATGGAGAGGGTGAGGAAACGGACCTTTCGAAAGATCGGGAGCACGAACTTTCCGTGGCCCGTGACCACGCGGAACGGAGCGCCCCCCAGTCCCCTCCGGCCTCCCGAGATCAACATCGCCTCGTCGGGAGCGGGAACGCGGTATCCGAACATACCTGTACTCCTCAGCTTGCGCCGGCGGCATCTCCGCCGAGCGCGTCCAGTGGATCCACCCACTCGATGACGCCGACCTCGCGGCATCCCCGTGATTCGATCACGAGGACCGTGGCGCCCGCGGGCAGGGGATCCTCGGACCAGGCCAGAAACGTTTCGGAGCCACCTCGAACCCGCACGAGGACCTCCCCGGGACCCGCGGATCCCCGCGTCCCGATGAGCACCTTGCCCGTACAGCCGACCACGGCCTCGTCCTGCGGCATCACCGGCCGTCCTCCTCGTTCTGACCTGAGAATTCCGACGATAGACCGACCGGGGCCGGTTCCCAACGGGTGGGAGGCGGCAGTGTTCCGGTCTGCCTTCCCGGCGACACTGGACACCGTGCCGTACACGCCACCGCTCTGGCCGGTCTCCGTGAAAGGCGTCGCGCTCGACGTGCGCGATCGCGTGCTCCTGCTGCGCAACGAACGCGACGAGTGGGAGCTGCCCGGGGGCCGCCTGGAGACCGGCACCGACGACGGGTCACAACCGCCGGACACCGGTCCCGAGGCGGCCCTGGAGCGCGAGATCCGGGAGGAGACCGGCTGGGAGGTCGAGGCCGGTCCGCTCCTCGACGGCGGCGTGTGGATCCATGAGCCCGTCCCCGGACGGCGCGTACTGATCGTGACCTACGGCTGCACCGTGCTGACCCCGGAACGGCCGCCGGCCGTCAGTCACGAGCACCGGCAGGCGGGACTGTTCACCAGGCACGAGGTATCGCACCTGACCATGCCCGACGGCTACAAGCGGTCCATCGCCGCCTGGTACGCCCTCAGGCCCACCGGTGGCGCCCTGCTCCGCTGACGGGCTGCAGGGTGCTCAGCGGGCCTGGACCGGGAAGAGCATGCAGCTGCTGGTGGCGTGGGCCAGCAGCCGGTCGTCGGAGTCGCGGAGCTCCGCCTGGGCGAGGGCGGTGCGGCGGCCGCTGTTGAGGACGGTGCCGATGGCGCGGACCTTGCCGGTGTCGACGGTGATCGGGCGCAGGAACTTCAGGGTCAGGTCGATCGAGGTGTAACCCGTGCCCTGGGGCAGCACTGACTGCACCGCGCAGCCGGCCGCCGAGTCGAGGAGCGTGGCGTAGACGCCGCCGTGGACGCTTCCGATCGGGTTGTAGTGCTCCTCGCCCGGCACCAGTACGAAGACCGCCCGGCCGTACTCGGCCTCCTCCAGGGTGAAGCCCAGGGTGGCGGCGATCGGAGGGGCGGGCAGGCGCCCGGCCAGGATCTCGCGCAGGAAGTCGAGACCGCTGTGGTGAGCGACCGCGTCGGCGGAAATGGCGGGGTCTTCCCAGCCGAACACACGTGACCTGTGTATTTCCGCTCCTGCCTCGCCGGTCGCGCCGGTGATCAGGGACTTCTTCGATGTGTCGGACATGGGGGGCAGCTCCTCGGGAGCGTGTGAGTCGGTGTGGCGTGCCGGTGGTCGATGGCGGGGGCGGGTCAGCCCTGCTGGATCGTGCCGGTGGTCGATGGCGGGGGCGGGTCAGCCCTGCTGGATCGTGCCGGTGGTCGATGGCGGAGGCGGGTCAGCCCTGCTGGATCGTGCCGGTGGTCGATGGCGGGGCGGGCCGCTCCTGCTGGATCGGGCCTCGCCGCCGCCGGGTTCAGGGGCTGTCCGGGCCGACGCGGATGAGGCCCGGGCCGGCGTCGACGAACGTGCCACCGATCGGCACGTCGTGGCCGTCCTCGCAGCGGAGCGCCACGTGCACCGGGGCGCCGCAGTTCTCGTGGCGTACGACCACGGGGGGTCCCTGTTCGTCGGAGGCCCAGGTGTCGCCCCACTGCCGCAGCGCCGAGAGGACGGGCAACAAGTCCCGCCCCTTCTCGGTCAGTTGATAGGCGTACCGGGTCCGCTGGCCGGGTTCCTGGTAGGGGACGCGCTCCAGCAGACCGGCGGCGGTGAGTTCCTTCAGGCGCGTCGAGGCGGCGGGTTCGCCGATGCCCACACGCTTGGCGAAGTCGTCGAACCGGCGTGTGCCGAAGAACGCCTCGCGCATGATCAGCAGCGCTGTCCTGGTGCCGACGACCTCAAGGGTCCTGGCGATGGAGCAGTTGGCCATGGACCAGGCGTCCCGTTCCTTCAGCAGATCGTTCATCTCTCAGCCCTCCACCTGGCTTGCCCCTTCCAAAGTCAGCCTATAACGTCGTAGCTAACTTCTGAAAAGGTTAGTCAGCTGGGGTGTGCGCATCCCGGGCATCCCAAGGGAAAAATCATGGACATCAGCACAGCAACCGCCCTGGTCACCGGAGCCAACCGCGGGCTCGGCAGGGCCCTCGCCCAGGAACTGGTCGCGCGCGGTGCCACGGTCTACGGGGCGGCCCGCCGACCGGACCAGATCGATCTGCCCGGTGTGAAGGCGATCCGGATCGACGTCACCGACCCCGCCTCCGTCACCGCGGCCGCCGAGGAGGCCGGTGACATCACCGTGCTGATCAACAACGCGGGCAGTTCCACGGGCGCCGATCTGCTGACCGGCAGCTGGGACGCCGTCCGCCTGGAGATGGAGACCCACTACCTGGGCACCCTCGGCATGATCCGGGCCTTCGCCCCGGTGATCGAGTCCCAGGGCGGAGGCGCCATCCTCAACATCCTGTCCGCGCTGTCCTGGCTCAGCATTCCCACCATCGGCGCCTACTCCGCGGCCAAGTCCGCGCAGTGGAGCCTGACCAACGCGGTGCGTCAGCAGCTCGCACCCCGGGGGATCACCGTGTCCGGACTCCACGTCGGCTACATGGACACCGACATGGCCCGCCACGTCACCGAGCCCAAGACCGGCCCGGCGGACGTCGCCCGTGCCGCCGTGGACGGCATCGCCGCCGGCGCACCCGAGATCGTCGTGGACGACCTCAGCCGCCAGATCCAGGCCGGCCTCTCCGGTGGCGTCGCCGCCCTCTACCCGCAGCTCGGCTGAGACGAGGACACCATGGCTTCCACTCCTTCCCCCGCCCCGGGCCGACTCAAGCCGGCCGACCGGCACACCGGTGTCCGGCTCTCCCCGAACCAGCCCTCCCGGACCGCCGCCACGGTCACGCTCATCGCCATGTGCCTGGGCGCGATGACGACCTTCCTGCTGATCACCGCATCGGTGTCGGCGCTGACGGCCATCCAGGACGACCTGCACGTCTCCCCGACCGGCCTGGTCTGGATCCCCTCCGCGTACACCCTGCTCGTGGCCAGCCTGGTGATGTCCGCGGGCACCATCGGCAACCTCTACGGCCGCAAGCGCGCCTTCGTCACCGGCGCCGCGGTCATGATCATCGGGTCGCTCATCGTCTACACCGCGGGTTCGGCGGGGGGCGTCGTCGCCGGCCAGCTCGTCTCCGGTGTCGGCGGCGCTCTCATCCTGCCCAACAGCCTGGCCATCCTGGGAGCCACGTTCCCCGACCCCCACCGGCGCACCGAAGTCGTGACCGTCTGGGCGGCCTCCTCCGGCATCGGGCTCGCCGCCGGTCCTCTGATCGCGGGCACACTGCTGGACCACTTCCACTGGAACACGGTCTTCCTGTCGACCGCCGTCCTCGCCGTGGTGACCATGGCCGCCGCCGTCTTCGTCGCCGAATCGCGCGGCCCCGAGGGCAGGCTCGACATCCCCGGCCAGGTTCTGGCCGTCCTGGGCATCGCCGCCCTCGTCTACGCCCTCATCGAAGGCGGGCACGACGGCTACACCAGTCCCCGCATCCTCGTCGCCTGGATCATCGCGGCCGCGGCCCTGACCGGTTTCGTCCTCGTCGAGCGCGCCGGCCGCACACCCATGCTGGACATCAGCCTGTTCCGGTCGGCGTCGTTCAGCGCGGTCATGTTCGTCGCGGCCGTCTCCCTGTTCGGCTTCACCGGGCTGGCCATCCTGTCGGTGCTCTTCTACGAGCGCGTCCAGCATCTGTCCGCCCTGGACGTGGGATGGCGGCTGCTGGTCTTCTTCGGTGTCTACGTCATCGTCAGCTACGCGACCGGACGCGTGATCCGCCGCACCGGCTTCAAGCTCCCGCTGACCCTGGGCTTCCTCATCGGAGCCGCCGCCACGGCCGGACTCACCACGCTGGATCCGACCACCCCGTATGCCCGGGTGTGGTGGCTGTACGCGCTCTTCGGAGCCGCAAGCGGGATGGTGGCCGCGCCGAGCACCGCCGCCGCCCTGGTCAGCGTCTCCCACGAACGCGCCGGCATGGCCTCCGGAGCCGTCAACGCCTTCCGCCAGGTCGGATCCGTCACCGGCTCCTCCCTCCTCGGCGCCCTCCTCGCCAGCCGCCTTCAGTCCCAACTGCCGAGCCGGCTCGCCGCTCACCACGTCCCCCAAGCGGCCTGGCCCGCCGTCGAACACGCCGTCTCCACGGGCACCAGCGGCCACCGAGCGACCCCAGCGAACGTGCCCGCCGCCGTCGGCGACGCCTTCACCTCCGGCGTCCATGCCGGCATGACCGTCATCACCGCCGTATTCCTCTGCGCCGCCCTCGCCTCAGCCCTTCTGATCCACAACCGACCGCACCACACCTCCGTCACGACGAACTGACGCGTGACGGGCGGTCAGCTGCGCCAGACGGTCTACTCGCACAACTCGCTTCTTTCGTCAGCCAGTTACCGCCGCCGACTGCCCGTTCGGACGACCAGGGCCTGTCGGTGAGGCGCTCGAAAACCAGTGGAGCAGCGCCGTTGCGCGCCATTACCGTGCTGCCGGACCAAGTCGTCTAGGCAAGGACGTTCTGTTGTACACCGTGTGAGACCTCCCGAGAGCTGATTCGTCGCGCGTCGCGCATGTGCGCCGCGCTGCTTCTTGCTGCGGATTTCTCACTGAAACCGGTGTACTTCTGTGCTCAATGACTGGGTGGTCATGCCCACCTGCCTGCCGACCGTTCTCCGCCGTTGCCACGCGTGCGCGTCCGAGCGCTTCCGGGCGAACGGTAAATTTCGCGTCAACGCAAACCACAAGCTCCTCGACGCCTGGCTCCTCGCGCTCTGTACCGCTTGCGGGGACACGGCGAAGCTCACGGTCCTGGAGCGGATGAACGTGCGCTCCGTACGACCTGAGCTGCTGGACCGGATGCATGACAACGACCCCGGCCTGGCAGCCGAGCTGCTCCAGGATCCGGTCGTGCGGCGCCGTAATCGCATCGCCCTCGACTGGGACAACGCCTGGCGCCTCGACACCGGCGGATCGGATCACCTGGATCGCGAGGTGATCGACGTCTCGGTCCGCTTCGCGGCGCGGATCCCCGTCCGGCCGGTGCGTCTGATCGCTGAAGGCTGCGGTCTTTCGCGGGCCGAGGTCGAGAGACTGATCACCGAGGGGAAGGCCGTGTCGGCAGTCCGGCTGAGCGGCAAGCTCTCCGGCGACTTCACCTTCACGCTCAAGCGCTAGCCCTCCTCGGCACCAGGGGCCCGTCCGGCAAGATCCGCCGGGCGGGCCCCTGGCCCGAAGCCGATCGGTGCGGGGTTCGGATCCCGCAAGGGCGCGGAGGCGGGGCGAAATGGGCCCTGGCCACCTGACGGCCCCTCTCCGGCACCAAAAACGGCGAGGCCCGAAGACCCCGCAAAACCCCAGCTCAGGGCCAAACAAGGCAATAAGGCTGATGCCCCGCCTCATGCAACCGATGGCTGAAGTCCTGCCACGTGCAGCCAATGGGATGGGTGGGACGCTGACCTGTGATTTCTCGGGGAAACGTGCGTTGACCTGCGGGAACTGCTCTCGGTAGTTCTCACCGGTCAACACCGTTTCCCAGGCTCATGTGCCCTGGATGTGCCCTGGCGGCCGGTCAGCGGAGGGGACCACGATCATCGCCGTGGGCCGATGGCGAGAGCGTCTCGCTACGCGTAGTGTTCCATCACCTCCCTGACTGTTGCCACGGGGATGTCCCGGTCGGAGATCGCCTTCATCAGTGCTGCCAGGCCGCTCTGGCTGATCTCGGTGCTGCTGCGCGGCCGTCCGGCAACGACCCGGTGCAGACACAGGATGAGCCAGTCGCCGTTGGCGGTGCAGCGGTCGAGCCTGCCGCCGGGGCTCGTCAGCCGTGGCAGAGCCGTGCCGCCGATGCCGTTGCCGTCGGTGATGCCCGTCAGGGCCTTCAGGCGGTACGGCATGGCCGGCGCGAATGATTCGGTGGTCTCGGAGATGATCGACCGGGCCGTGGTGAAGTGCCTGCCGGCGATGAGATCCACCGGTACCCCGTCGGTCGTCTTGCCGAAAGCGCCGTGCGGGTAGGCGAAGTGCTCGCTGGTGAAGCCGTTCGACACCAGCCACTCGCGCAGCCTGCGGAAGTCGTCGTCGACCTGTTGGGCGGACAGCTTGCCATAGCTCGCGGTGTGGGCGCTCGTCGCGTACGCGTGCCCCGCCATCTCCCAGCCGGAGTGGTCCTGCAACGACCGCATCTTGCCGAGCGTGAGGGAGCCGCCGGCACCGATGGTGTCTGCGATGTTGTAACTCGTCGCAGGAAATCCGTGGGGGTCCATCACGGGCCGCGCGAGATCGTGCACCGAAGTGTGGGAGTCGTCGAAGGTGACGGAGACGACTCCCTTGGGGAAGACGGACGAGGTGTCGGGGATCAACTCCACGGCCTGCAAGCGGTACGTCACCGGGCCCCCGCCACTGTCGTACACGGCGAACGACATGTCGGTGAAGCCCGTCTTGGTGGAAGGCGCCCCGGTCGGAGTGATCGAGTAGGCGCCGGCCGCTGAGGTGGCGTCGGCCCACTGAAGGTGGACCGTCACCCATTCCCCTGGCTGGACGTAGTTGGTGGCCGCCGCGGAGTGCGTGTGGAACTGCCAGACGAAGTAGTTGCTGAACGAGCCGGTCCCCACATAGAAGGCCAGCCTGGACAGGTGGGTGGTGTCCTCCACACGGAAGATCAGGCGGATCATCTTGCCGGAGAGGTTCAGCGCGGTCGTGCCGGTACTGCGGACGTAGGACTGCATGCCGCTGCCGTTGGTGGTCACCCGCACCGACTGGCTGCCGCGCGCGAACTCCCTTGTGTCGCTGAGGCTGGTGGAGGCGGTGCCCGCCCCGGCAGCCGTCCACCGGTGGCCCGACTGGAACTGCTGTGACCACACGGCCCGGCGGTACCGGGGGCGACGGCCGATGGTCGCGTCCGTATCAGACACGGTGGCGCCCCTCAGTAGTGCTTGCCCTGCCATGACTAGGCCGGACGCTCCTGCAAGGCGCAGAGCCGACCTTCGGTTGAAGGAGTGTGCGGTCATAACATGCCCCCATTACTCATCCTGACCCCCAACACCGACGAGGCGCCCTGGTCAGGTCGCACGCTCACGGCTCGTCGGCGTCCGGGAAGCGGCCGTGCCCGGTCGGCCAGTGAGCCAGGGCAGTGGTACAGGGGCGCGCGAAACGGCGCGCGGCCTCTGATCGTGCTTCAGCTCACTCGTGGCGATTTGGGAACAGCGCTTCCGTTTGAAGGACGCATATTGCAACCCTGACCAGGCACGAACAGAAAAGGAATTGTGAAGATCAATTGGAACGACTCTGACTCGGTCGCACCAAGGGATCGTAGGCCATTCAAGGCGCTGAGTAGCTTCAGGATGCGGGTGTTTACCGGGTGTTGAACGCCAACTCCCCTGATCACAAGCATGTTCGGCGGACGATAGGGGTGGCCTGCTGGATCTCGGAGGCGGTTCATAGGTATCGACTCGGTAAAGAGGGTTCCGCGCCGGGAAGGCTTATTGAATCCTTGAGGTCCACACATAGGGGGGAATTGTGAAGATCATCGTGCGTGTCTGGCATCGGACATGAGGTCCACAGACCCGCGACTGACGGTGGTGTAACGAAACCAGTGACTGCTCCGGCCCGACGGGGGGCTTCGCAGAGTCGCTGACACGCACCGGTTCATGCAGTACCCGACGCCGCGGTTGCCTGCTTCAGGAACAGGCAGCCGCATTTCAGGGGCGCCGTTTTCCGGTCTGCGCACGCCCGCGGACCGGCTCAAGGGGAGGAACCACCATGCACATCTGCGTGCTCGGGCAGGGCTACGTCGGCCTGCCCTTAGCTGTCAGTGCAGCCGAGGCCGGACACATCGTGACCGGCTACGAACCCGACCACGAGCGTTGCGGCAGGTTGTCTGCCGGCGTGTCGTACGTCGAGGACATCTCATCAACCCGCCTTCAGGACGTGCTGCGTTCGGGCGCCTACCGGCCCAGCTCGGATCCGAAGGACCTCAAGGGCTTCGACATCGCGGTCATCACCGTCCCGACACCACTGACCGACAGAGCCCCGGACCTCACCTGCGTGCGCGAGGCTGGGCGCGCGCTGGCCGGGTGGCTGGAGCCCGGGGCCACCGTGGTGCTTGAGTCCACCACGCACCCCGGCACCACCCGCGACGTCCTCATACCCCTGCTGGAGGAGGGCTCGGGCCTGATCGCGGGGCGAGACTTCCATGTCGGGTTCAGTCCCGAGCGCATCGATCCGGGCAACGCCGACTGGCGGCTGGAGAACACACCGAAGATCGTTTCTGGTCTCACCGATGCGTGCCTGCGGCGTGTGAAGACCTTCTACGACTCGGTCACCGACGTCACCGTTCCGGCCTCCGGGCTGGAAGAGGCCGAACTGGCCAAGGTCTTCGAGAACACCTACCGGCACGTCAACATCGCGCTGGTCAACGAGCTGTCACGCATGGCTCACACACTCGGCGTGGACGTGTGGCACACCCTGGAACTGGCGGCGACCAAGCCGTTCGGCTTCACCAAGTTCCAGCCCGGCCCGGGCGTTGGCGGACACTGTCTGCCCATCGACCCCGTCTACCTCAGCCATCACGTCAAGGCACGGCACGGGCAGACCTTCCGGCTCATCGAACTGGCCCAGGAGATCAACGAGAGCCAGCCCGACTACGTGGTGCGTCGCCTGCAGGACGCGCTCAGCAGCCGCTTGCGTCGCAGCGTGCACGGGGCACGCATTCTCGCCCTCGGCGCGGCTTACAAGCCGGGTACGTCCGACGCCAGGCAGTCGCCGGCTGTCCAGGTCATCGACCGACTGCGGGCCATGGGCGCCGATGTCGTTGTCGTCGATCCGTATCTGCCCGACGACAGCCGCCGGTGCATCCCCTTCGCCGGAGCGCCGAGCGGCGAGAGCGTGGCCGACTTCGATGCCGTCGTCCTGCTCACACCGCATGCCGAATTCGACCTCGCCCAGCTCGCCGACGAGGCCGCCTACGTGCTCGACACCCGTGGCGTCATGGCACCCGCGCCGCACGTCGAGCGGCTCTGACGCACCCAGAGAACAGCAGCCCGGGCAAGCGGCGGCAAGCAGTCGTCGGTGGACTCACCGAACCACGGACGACGCAGGGCACGGAGCCCCCATTTCTCTCGCAGTGGACGGCTCCTGCCTGGGTCCATGCCCACGGCGCGTTCGAACCCTCGAAAAGGACGGAAACATGTACGGACACAACGGTGCGGGTGCCGCGATAGGTACCGCAGCAGGAGGAGCAGCACTGGCCGCCACCGGCGGCACGGGGCTGGGATGGATCGTCCTGGGAGCGATGCTCCTGGTGATCAGCGGCGCGGCGGTCTTCCGCCTGGCGACCCGCAGCAGGCGGGTGTCCGCTTGAGCACTGCATCACGGGCCAGATTCACCGTGGTGACCGCAGTGGTGGCGGCGGCCCTCGCCGCTGCCACCGTGGTGGTCCACCTTCAGTCGAAGAGCCCGATCCTGACGTTCTACTGGTGGCTGGGCATGGTCGTGATCCTGCTCTGCCTGCTCTCGTTCCTCAAGGGCCGCTCCTTCACCCACCTTCCGGTCGCCACCGGCCGGACGGTCGCGATCATCCCGGCCTTCGAGGAGCCCACGGAGAACCTGCACCGCACGGTGCGCTCGCTCCTGGCCCAGACACATCCCATCGACGAGATCCACGTGATCGACGACGGCTCCCGGCAGCATCCCGTGGAGCCCTTCGACCACCCCCGGGTGTTCTGGCACCGGCAGGACAACAAGGGCAAACGCGGAGCCCAGGTCACCGTGCTCCGGCACCTCCAGGCGGAGGGGAAGCGCTTCGACTTCGTCCTCACCATTGACTCGGACGGCGAGCCCTTCCCGGACGCCCTGGAGCAGCAGCTCCGCGCCATGAGCAACCCGAAGATCCAGGCCACCACAGGGATGATCTACATCCGTAACTTCGAGGAGACCTGGGTCTCCCGGGCCGCGGACATCGACATCGGCACGTCCTGCGTGATGATGCGTTCCTCACGCTCCATGCTCGGAGCCCTGGAGACCACATCGGGAGCACTGGCCCTCTACCGGGCCCAGTTGCTCTACGACCACCTGGACGCCTATGAGGTGGAGTGCGGTACAGGTGACGACCGGTGGCTCGCGCTGAGGGCCCTCATGCGCGGCGAGGTCGTGGCCGTCAACGAGGCCGGCGTGGTCACCGATATGCCGACCACCCTCCGCAAGACCTACCGTCAGCGGCTGCGCTGGGCCCGGTCCTGGTGGTGGATGCTGCCGTTCGTGTACTCACGGCTGTCCTTCAAGCAGCTCATATCACCGACGTTCGGTCTGCTGCAGCTCGTCATCACGCCGGTGATGCTTGCCTGGACCGTCGTCATGACAGTCCTGACCCTTGGCGGCCGGTACCACAACCCCGGTGTGGCTCTGGTGTATCTCGGCACATACATCGTCGTCCGGTACGGTCAAGCAGGTCTGTATGTGCTCATGCGGCCGGGCCTGACCACACGCCAACGCTGGCACTCATGGCTCGTCGGGACGCCCGCGGCCGTGTTCATGAACATCGTGCTGCTGTGCCCCACCCGCTACTGGGCACTGTTCAAGCTCCGCGACAACGCCTGGCAGTCGCGCGGGCTGACGGCCAAGACCGCCCTGCCGGGCGGGCGCCACCGCGCTCGTCCTCAGACGTCGTAAGCACGCACCAGCCCAGCGCACCGCCGGCACAACGTCGTGCGTGGAGCGCCCGCGATCGCTGGGCTGGTGCCGCCTTGCAAACGGTTGGCACAGGAGGAACCTGGCGTACCCCGCTTCCAGTGCTTCCCGGTCCGCGATCGGTGCGCACTTCCCATACGCCCTCGCTGACCAGGTGGTGGAAGGGGTAGGCGGGCGTCGTCTTGTCGGGTGGGCCGTACTCGGTCAGCAGGCGCTGCAGGTCGTGCTCCACCGCGGTGTCTCGCAGACCGCCGTCGGCGTCCTCCTGGAACCGGCCGAGGGCGTAAAGGAGCAGTAGCGGCTTGTGCGGAGCGCGTGTTCCACTCCTGGTCCACTGCCTCAGCTTCGCCATCCGCTCCAGCCAGTCCATGGCGGCTGATCGTAGACGGGCCCGCCCGCACACGTGTGGGCACTGCTCAGGACGGCGCATGCCTGGAAATAGGGCGCGGACACGCACACCTCACTTGCCGCAGCCGAGTACCTGGGACGGATCACGACAAGCGGGGGAGAGTCCTGCCGTCATCCGCGCCCAGGCAAGGAGAGGTTGGTACGAGAAGTGTCCTTGTAACGGCGGGGTGATCGATGCGGCTTGGATGGAGGCGTTCTGGAGCGACGAGTGCAGCAAGCAGCTCACCGCGGAAGAGGCTCCCCGTGGGAGCCGTGCGTGAAGTGCTGACCAACCAGCAGCGCGGCGGACCTCACGTGCTTACGTCCAGCCGTTCAGCGACACCTGAGGACCACCAGAGAAATATCGCTGCAGGGCGCTGGCAGTGGTGTCCACGAATTTCTCCGGGATGGCACCGGTGTCAACCCAGCAGACCTGGGCATGTTTGCGCGGCTCGTGGTTTTCCGGCCCGCCGGTCCATTCGTGGGCGACGAAGACGACGGTGAGGAAGCCGTTGGGCGCTTCAACACCCCAGGCGCCGTGGATGATGTGGGCGACCTTCAGGACCTCAGGCTTCACGGTCAGTCCGGTCTCCTCGTACAGCTCGCGTACGGCGGTCTCGGTGAGGGCTCGCCGGGTTCGCCCTTGCCGACGGGCAGGTCCCACATGCCCTGGGCAAACTTGGCTGGGGGCCGTCGTCACGTAGGAGTGCGTCTTCGGCGGCGAGCAGGGCGCGGGCTGCTGCGGGCTTCTCGCCTACGGCGGCGTAGGCGCGGGCGTGGGTGATGTGCAGCAGCGCCTCTGTCTGGCCGTCGACATTGCCGAGACCGCGCGTAAGTGCGCCTTCGACGAGGTCGACGCAGTGGTGGGGCTGCTTGAGACTGAGGGCCTGGTGGGCTAGGGCGCGCATCATCCAGGCGGCGTGACCGCGTGGGTCGGCTTCGCAGGCGAGTTGGTAACCGACCTGGGAGTTGCGCTGCGCTGCACCTTCCTGACCGAGGTCGTGGTGCTTCCACCCGGCGAGGTAGGCGAGTCGTAAGGCTTCGTTCGGGAAGCGTCCGCGAACACGAAACCCCAGCTCAGGGCCACACCAGGCAGTACGGCTGATGCCCCGCCTCATGCAGCCGGTGGCTGAAGTCCTGCCACTCGTGCAGCAGCTGGTACACGTTGAACGCGTCCCGCGGGCCACCCCGGTCCGGGACCGTCGACCAGATGAAGGCCGCCGCGCCGACCGCTTCCTCGCCGATGCCGCGCAGGGGGTCGACGACGGTCATGGGGAGCTTGACGACCGCGTAGTCGGGGTGGAGGACGACCAGTTCCAGGGGCGGGACCTTGTGCAGGGGGACGCCCTCGATGCCGGTCAGGACCATGGCGGCCATGGTCTCCGGCTTGATCTTGGTGAACATGCCGTTCATGCCCAGCTCGTCGCCGCCGAGTTCCTCGGGGCGCATCGAGATGGGGACACGGGCCGCGGTCGCGCCGTCCGGCGCGCCGAAGTATTTGTACGTCACCCCCACCCGACCACCATTCCTGCTCCCCGCCCGGAGGCGGTCTACCCGGCCTCGCTCGGGATCACCCGGTACACCCTGTGTCTGACGTGTGTCGCTCTGCCGTGTTTCGGTCGTTTCCTCCGCGTCGCGCCGGTGCCTTCCCCGCCGGGCACGTCGAGGACCCAGGTCCTCAGTCCCCTCGCCCAGTCCGCCACCGCGATGCATATCTCCACCCGACTGCTTTTCTAGGACGCGTGGCCCCCGCCGCGCAACCCGATCATCGTGTCAGTGACCTCCCCCACGGCCGCCCGCCGAAACGTGCGGTGGAACAACAGTCCACGGGTTCTTGTCCGGCCCCTGATCATTACGTGCGTAACAGCTGTGTGTATCAGGCCTCAGTCTCGCAGATGACTCGCGCGCGGCGCTGCGGACCGGAGGTCGGCCGCGGCAGGGCCGGGCCGCGGCCTACCCTGAGGAGGTCACCCAAGTCACCGGAGTCCGAGAAGCCGGAGAAGTCGCACGTCATGAGTGCCCTGAGCGAAACGCCCTATCCCTACGACGCGCCCGCCTCCCAGGCGCTCTTCGACCGCGCGTCCGCCGTCACGCCCGGCGGTGTGAACTCCCCGGTGCGCGCCTTCCGCGCCGTCGGCGGCACGCCCCGCTTCATGGTGTCCGGCCGCGGTCCGTACCTCACCGACGCCGATGGGCGGGAGTACGTCGACCTCGTGTGCTCGTGGGGGCCCATGATCCTCGGGCACGCGCACCCCGAGGTCATCGCCGCCGTTCAGGAGGCAGTCTCCCGCGGTACGTCCTTCGGCACGCCCGGTGAGGGCGAGGTCGCGCTCGCCGAGGAGATCGTCGCCCGGGTCGAGCCGGTGGAGCAGGTCCGGCTCGTCAGCAGCGGCACCGAGGCGACCATGTCCGCCATCCGGCTCGCCCGCGGGTTCACCCGGCGGTCCAAGGTGATCAAGTTCGCCGGCTGCTACCACGGGCATGTGGACTCCCTCCTCGCCGCCGCGGGGTCCGGTGTCGCGACCTTCGCGCTGCCCGACACCCCGGGCGTCACCGGCGCCCAGGCCGGGGACACGATCGTGCTGCCGTACAACGATCTGGAGGCCGTGCAGGAGGCCTTCCACCGGCACCCCGGCGAGATCGCGTGCGTGATCACCGAGGCCTCGCCCGGCAACATGGGCGTCGTGCCGCCGGAACCCGGGTTCAACCAGGGGCTCAGGGACGCCTGCCACAAGAACGGCGCCCTCTACATCTCCGACGAGGTCATGACCGGCTTCCGGACCAGCCGCGCCGGGTGGTACGGGGTCGACGGGGTCAAGCCCGACCTCATGACCTTCGGGAAGGTCATGGGTGGCGGGTTCCCGGCCGCCGCCTTCGGCGGGCGGGCCGATGTCATGGCCCACCTCGCCCCCGCGGGGCCCGTGTACCAGGCCGGCACGCTCTCCGGCAACCCGGTCGCCACCGCCGCCGGGCTCGCCCAGCTGCGGCTGCTCGACGACGCCGCGTACGAGACGGTCAACGCCGTGTCCGCGCAGATCCAGGCCCTCGTCACCGAGGCACTGAACAAGGAGGGGGTCGCGCACCGGCTGCAGACCGCCTCCAACATGTTCTCGGTGTTCTTCACGGACCGGCAGGTCCGCGACTACGAGGACGCCAAGCGGCAGGAGTCGTTCCGCTTCACTGCGTTCTTCCACTCGCTGCTGTCGAACGGCGTCTACCTGCCGCCGTCGTCCTTCGAGTCCTGGTTCGTGTCCACGGCCCACGACGAGCGGGCCATCCAGAAGATCGCCGACGCCCTCCCGGCGGCGGCCCGGGCGGCTGCGGAGGCCACCGCGTGAGCACCAGCATCAGCAACAGCGGCAGCGGCAGGGACAAGGACGTCACCGTCGTCCATCTCATGCGGCACGGGGAGGTCGAGAACCCGACCGGGATTCTGTACGGGCGGCTGCCCGGCTACCACCTATCCGAGCTGGGGCGGCGGATGGCCGACCGGGTCGCCGAGCACCTCGCCTCGCGCGACGTGACGTACGTCTGCGCCTCGCCGCTGGAGCGGGCGCAGGAGACGGCCACCCCGATCGCCAAGGCGCACGCTCTCGACCTGGACACCGACGAGCGGCTCATCGAGGCCGACAACGTCTTTCAGGGCAAGACCTTCGGCGTCGGCGACGGCGCGCTGCAGCGGCCAGGCAACTGGAAGCACCTCGTCAACCCGTTCCGGCCGTCCTGGGGTGAGCCCTACGTCGACCAGGTCGTGCGGATGATGGGCGCGCTGAACGCGGCCAAGGACCAGGCGCGCGGGCACGAGGCGGTGCTGGTCAGCCATCAGCTGCCGATCTGGATCGTGCGGTCGTACGTCGAGCGGCGGCGGCTGTGGCACGATCCGCGCAAGCGGCAGTGCACGCTGGCCTCCCTGACGTCCTTCACCTACCTCGGCGACAAGATCGTGTCGGTCGGCTACAGCGAGCCGGCCATCGATCTCGTCCCGGTCCATCTGCGGGCCGGTGCCAAGCCGCAGAAGGGCAAGGGCACCGCCCAGGGGAAGGCCTTCGGGGCCTGAAAGAGCCCTGAAATGCCGGATCCTGACGGTTCGTTTGGAGTGGCTTAGCGCACTTTTGTGGTATTCGTTACGAAAGTCATATAAATCGGAGGAACCTCCCCGATCGTTGCGCCCTCTCAATGGGTGACCACCAAGCAGGCGCGACGAATCGGGGATTTCCATGCGCACCGTCTCCCGGACCCTCTCCCGCAGGGGACTGCTCGGCATCGGCGCGGGCGCGGCGGCCGCCGCCACCCTCGCCGGCTGCGGGAGTCACACGTCTTCGGACGGTGCCGGACACGCGAACGGTTCCGGGCAGGGGGAGGACGGTCAGGGCGAGAAGGGTCAGGGCGGAGAGCACAAGGCGCCTGCCGGCCGGCCGATCGGGGACGGCTCCACGTCTTTCACGGGCAAGCAGCCGCACCAGCCGGCCAGGCCCGAGCCGCTGGAGCCCGGCCAGACCCCGCCGCAGTTCGTGATCTTCTCCTGGGACGGCGCCGGCGAGGTCGGCAACGGGCTCTTCCCGCGCTTCCTGGACCTCGCCAAGGAGCACGGCGCGAGCATGACCTTCTTCCTCTCCGGGCTGTATCTGCTGCCCGAGTCGAAGAAGCGGATGTACGCGCCCCCGAACAACTCGCGCGGGGCCTCCGCCATCGGCTACCTCACCGACGAGCACATCAAGTCCACGCTGACCAACGTCCGCCGGGCCTGGCTGGAGGGCCACGAGATCGGCACCCACTTCAACGGGCACTTCTGCGGCGAGACCCACGGCTCGGTCAAGTGGTGGACGCCACAGCAGTGGAGGAACGAGATCGAGCAGGCCAAGTCGTTCGTGAAGCAGTGGCGGACCAACACCGGCTGGCACGACCTGCCCTCGCTGCCCTTCGACTACGACAAGGAGCTGACCGGCGGCCGTACACCCTGTCTGCTCGGCCAGGACAACCTGCTGCCCACCGCCCGCGAGCTGGGCTGGCGCTACGACGCCTCCTCGCCGGGCGGCCGCCAGGTGTGGCCGGTGAAGCGGCTCGGCATCTGGGACCTGCCGCTGCAGGAGATCCCGTTCCCCGGGCGGTCCTTCGAGGTTCTCTCGATGGACTACAACATGCTCGCCAACCAGTCCGTGAACTCCACCAAGGCGCCTGCCTACAACTACCCGGGCTGGCGCAAGCAGTCGGCGCAGTCGTACATAGCGGGCTTCCAGCGGGCATATGAGACAAACCGGGCGCCGTTCTTCATAGGCAACCACTTCGAGCAGTGGAACGGCGGCATCTACATGGACTCCGTCGAGGAGGCCTTCAAGCACACCGCGCGGGAGAAGGAGAAGGGCGCGGACGTACGGCTGGTCTCCTTCCGGCAGTTCGTCGACTGGATGGACGTGCAGAAGCCCGAGGTGCTCGCCAAGCTCCGCACGCTGGAGGTCGGGCAGCGGCCCGCGGGCGGCTGGAAGCAGTTCCTCGCCTAGCCCACGCCTAGCCCGTCGATGCGGCGCCCGCCGGAAATGTCCCGTGTAAATACGCCCTGAAATGCGGTTTTCCACCCGGCAGGGGGCCGCCACAGATCGCCGGAACGGACATGCGAAACTTTTCACATGAGTACCCGTAGCCGCGCCGTCCTGCTCAGCGCCGTGGCCGCCGTCGCGGCCCTGACCCTGTCCGCGTGCGGCAAGGGCGGCACCTCCGGCGGCGGTGGCAACACCAACTTCGTCACCGGCAACAACGGCATCGCCACCGTCCCGGTGGGCAAGCGCGCCGGCGCCCCGGACCTGTCCGGCAAGACCATCGACGGCAAGACCCTCGACGTCGCCGGCTACAAGGGCCAGGTCGTCGTCATCAACGTCTGGGGTTCGTGGTGCGGGCCGTGCCGCGAGGAGGCCCAGTACTTCGCCAAGGTGTCCAAGCAGTACGAGGGCAAGGGCGTGCAGTTCGTCGGCATCAACACCCGGGACACCAGCACCACCCCCGCGGTCGCCTTCGAGAAGGAGCACGGGATCAGCTACCCCAGCCTGTACGACCCCACGGGCAAGCTGATGCTCCGCTTCAAGAAGGGCACCCTCAACCCGCAGCTGATCCCCTCCACGCTCGTCATCGACAAGCAGGGCAAGGTCGCCGCGCGGGCCCTGGAGGCGCTCGACGACACCGCCCTGCTGAAGATGCTCAAGCCGGTCCTCGCGGAGAAGTGACGTGAGCGCACTCGTGACCCTGGCCGCGACGGGGCAGAACGAGACGGTGCTCAACGGCGCCCTGCTGATCGCCCTGCCGGTCGCCCTGCTCGGCGGGCTCGTCTCCTTCTTCTCGCCCTGCGTCCTGCCGCTGGTCCCCGGGTACCTCTCCTACGTCACGGGGGTGGCCGGCACCGACCTGGCCGAGGCACGGCGGGGGCGGATGGCCACCGGTGCCTTCCTGTTCGTCCTCGGCTTCACCGCCGTGTTCGTCTCCGGCGGGGCACTGTTCGGCTACTTCGGCTCGACCCTGCAGGAGTACAAGGACGTCCTGTCCGAGGTGCTCGGCGTGCTCATGATCCTGCTGGGCGTCTTCTTCATGGGGCTGATGCCCTGGCTGACCCAGCGTGAGTTCCGCTTCCACAGGCGGCCGACCACGGGCCTGGTCGGCGCGCCCGTCCTCGGCGCCCTGTTCGGGATCGGCTGGACGCCCTGCATCGGTCCCACCCTCTCCTCCGTCGCCTTCCTCTCCTCCCAGCAGGCGAGTGCGGGCCGGGGCGCCATACTGACCGTCGCGTACTGCCTCGGCCTCGGTGTCCCGTTCGTCCTCACCGCCATCGCCTTCCGCAAGGCGCTCGGCGCCTTCGACTGGATCAAGCGCCACTATGTCTGGGTGATGCGCGTCGGCGGCACGATGATGATCGCGACCGGTGTGCTCCTGCTCACCGGTGTCTGGGACCTCCTGGTGCAGCAGATGCAGACCTGGTCCACCGGCTTCTCTGTGGGGATCTGATCGATGAGCACAACCGAAACCGACAAGAGCCGGGACCAGGCTCGCCAGGACCAGGAGGACCTCGGCGCGGCCGGCTCCCAGCTGTCCACCGCCCCGGCGGAGGAGCTCTCCGCCGCGCCCGGTCTCGGTGTCATCGGCTGGGCCCGCTGGTTCTGGCGGCAGCTGACCTCCATGCGGGTCGCGCTGCTGCTGCTCCTGCTGCTCTCGCTCGGCGCGATCCCCGGCTCGCTCATCCCGCAGACCGGCGCCGACCTGAACAAGGTCGACGACTTCCGCAAGGCCCACAAGACGCTCGCGCCGATCTACGACAAGCTCGGCCTGTTCCACGTCTACAGCTCGGTGTGGTTCTCCGCGATCTACATCCTGCTGTTCGTCTCCCTCATCGGCTGTATCGTCCCGCGCACCTGGCAGTTCGTCGGCCAGCTGCGCGGCCAGCCGCCGGGCGCCCCCAAGCGGCTGACCCGGCTGCCCGCCTACACGACCTGGCGCACGACCGCCGAGCCCGAGCAGGTCCGCGAGGCCGCGCTCGCCCTGCTGAAGAAGCGCCGCTTCCGCGCCCACGTCGCCGGTGACGCCGTCGCCGCCGAGAAGGGCTATGTGCGCGAGCTGGGCAACCTGGCCTTCCACATCGCCCTGATCGTGCTGCTGATCGCCTTCGCCTCCGGCCAGCTGTACAAGTCGGACGGCACCAAGCTGATGGTGGAGGGCGACGGTTTCTCCAACGCGCTGCCGATGTACGACGACTTCAAGTCCGGCAGCCTGTTCCAGAACGACGACCTCGTGCCGTTCAGCTTCGACCTCAAGGACTTCACGGGCACCTACGAGGTCAGCGGCCCCAACAAGGGCACGCCGCGCACCTACCAAGCCAAGATCGACTACAGCGAGGGTGCGTACGGCAAGCAGAAGTCGACCACCATCAAGGTCAACCAGCCGCTGCACATCGGCGACGCCAAGGTCTATCTCGTCAGCCATGGCTACGCGCCGGTCATCACGGTCCGCGACGGCAAGGGACAGGTCGTCTACCGCGACGCAGTACCGCTGCTGCCGCTCGACGGGAACGTCACCTCCAACGGCGTGATCAAGGTGATGGACGGCTACAAGAACGCCCGGGGCCAGAAGGAACAGCTCGGCTTCCAGGCCTTCTTCGTGCCGACCTTCGACCCGAAGAGCGGCACGATGCTCTCCCAGTTCCCCGCGTTGGTGAACCCGCTGCTCGCGGTGAACGCCTACCATGGCGACCTCGGCGTCAACTCCGGCATCCCGCAGAGCGTGTACCAGCTGGACAAGACGCACATGAAGGCGTTCAAGGACGGCAAGGGCCAGCTGCTGAAGAAGCTTCTCCAGCCGGGCGACACGCTCACCCTGCCGAACGGCGCCGGGTCCATCACCTTCGAGAAGGACATCAAGGAGTGGGCCGGCTTCGAGATCGTCCAGGAGCCCGGCAGCGGCTGGGCGCTCGGCGGTGCCCTCACCGCGATCTTCGGCCTGGCCGCCTCCCTGTTCATCCAGCGGCGCCGGGTGTGGGTGCGCGCGGTGCGCGGCGCCGACGGCGTGACGGTCGTCGAGATGGCCGGGCTCGGCCGCAGCGAGTCCGCCAAGGTGCCCGAGGAACTGGGTGACCTCGCCGGAATCCTCTACGACCAGGCGCCGGGGGCACCCGACCCCGACGACGACCCTTCCACCACCCCCGACCTCCAAGTCGTACCTGCCGAAGGGGCTGAGAAGCAGTGACTCTCGCCGCCGCCACAAACGAACACCTGGCGAGCATCAGCAACACGCTGATCTACTCGTCGATGGCCGTCTACACCCTGGCCTTCTTCGCGTACATCGCCGAATGGCTCTTGGGCAGCCGCAGCAAGGTGGCCCGCACGGCCGCCGCGCTGACGGCTCGGACGGAGACGTCCGCGAAGGCTCCCGCCGTCACCGTGAAGAAGGCCGGGGGCACCGCCGTGCTGGAGCGGCCCAAGGTCGTCGTGCGCTCGGCCTCCGGTGCCCGCGATGTGCCGGACGGGCCCGGCGCGCACGGCGGGGACGCGCAGGGCGACCTCTACGGGCGTATCGCCGTCTCGCTCACCGTGCTCGCCTTCCTGGTGGAGCTGGCCGGTGTCGTCGCCCGCGCGGCCTCCGTGCAGCGGGCGCCGTGGGGCAACATGTACGAGTTCAACATCACCTTCTCCACGGTGGCCGTCGGCGTGTACCTCACGCTGCTGGCGCTGAAGAAGAACGTGCGCTGGCTCGGGCTGTTCCTGATCACCACGGTCCTCCTCGACCTCGGTCTCGCCGTCACCGTCTTGTACACCGCGAGCGACCAGTTGGTTCCCGCGCTGCACTCGTACTGGTTGTACATCCACGTCTCCACCGCGATCTTCTGCGGCGCGGTGTTCTACGTCGGCGCGGTCGCCACGATCCTGTACCTGTTCAAGGACTCGTACGAGAACAAGCTGCAGACCGGCGGCAAGCCCGGCAGGTTCGCCACCTCGGTGCTGGAGCGGCTGCCCGCCTCCGCCTCGCTCGACAAGTTCGCCTACCGGGTCAACGCGGCCGTCTTCCCGCTGTGGACGTTCACGATCATCGCGGGCGCGATCTGGGCCGGCGACGCCTGGGGCCGCTACTGGAACTGGGACCCGAAGGAGACCTGGTCCTTCATCACCTGGGTCGCCTACGCCTGCTACCTGCACGCCCGCGCGACGGCCGGCTGGAAGGGCCGCAAGGCCGCTTATCTGGCGATGATCGCCTTCGGATGCTGGCTGTTCAACTACTACGGCGTCAACATCTTCGTCAGCGGCAAGCACTCCTACGCGGGCGTGTGAGCCGCGGGTCGCCCACACTGGTGTCATGAGCGGTTCCATCGCACAGGGCACCAGCCAGACCCACGGGAACACGCACATACTCCACTTCCTGGTGCGGCTCCCGAGGCCCATGGAAGACGTCTGGCCGGCGGTGGCCACCCCCGAGGGACTCGGGGCGTGGTGCACCGCCGTCGACGTTCTGCAGCCCCGCCTCGACGGCGCGGTCACCCTGCGTGACCTGGGCTCCGGCCGGGTCACCGCCTGGGACGTGGACCGGGTCGCGGAGTACACCGTCGAGGGCGGCGGCCGGATCCGGTTCCATCTGGAGAGAGAAGGCGACACCGAGAGCGTGCTGCGCTTCACCCACGAGTTCCGGGGCGAGGCGGCGGCGGAGTCGAGCTGGCGCGCCAGATTCGAACGCCTGATTGAAATCCTGGAGCCCCCGCAGGGCCTCACGGCGCA
The DNA here is from genome assembly GCF_040680215.1 of Streptomyces sp. NPDC052107. Taxonomy (NCBI): domain Bacteria; kingdom Bacillati; phylum Actinomycetota; class Actinomycetes; order Kitasatosporales; family Streptomycetaceae; genus Streptomyces; species Streptomyces sp. NPDC052107. Next base: position 113,136 of record NZ_JBFAWG010000015.1, on the reverse strand, counting down.
GCGGCCCCCGCAACCCCCCGAGCCCTCGGTGCCCCTTCCCGGGCAGCTCACCTAGGGCGGCACGGGCGCTCAGGACACCGCGGACGGACTGCCGTGGGCCACCGAGGCGATGTGGTCGCGCAGCCGCTCGACGTACAGCCGCAGGTTCTTCCCCGCCACGTCCGTGTCCGGATACCGGCTCGCCAGTCACAGTCCCTCGTGCAGCCGGTTCACCCACACGCACACCTGGTCGCCGTACGACACCCGCAGCAGCGCGTGCGCCCGCTGCCCGGCCCAGCGCTCGGCGCCGCGGACGGTCCGGGCGTCGACGTAGGAGACGATCGAGTACAGGTCCGGCGAGGTCGGCCGGAAGTCCGCGCCCAGCAGGCTCAGCACCCGGGCCAGCGGCATCCGGGCCAGCGACCGGTTGGCCCGCAGCTGCGCGCGCACCTCGCGCAGGGCGTCCGGGAAGCCCGTCGTGCGGATGTAGGCCGGGGGCCGGGAGTCCTCCGGGAGCGCCGTCGCCGGGCTCAGTGTCCACTCGACGAGCCGTCCCGGCCGGACCTCGCAGCGCTGGATGTCAGTGATTCGCACGCGTCTCCCATCGCAGAAGGGGGCCCCTGAGTGCGGGCCCCCTTTCAAGGCAATGCCGCGGGACGCGGCCGGGTCATGCCCGTCGGGTTCATTTCAACGGAACGGGTGGCGGGCCGAACGCGGAAGTGAATGACCGACGGTGAGGCGTCGGGGTCCGGTTCACCCGAGGGCTCACCCGATGGTGATCGAGTCCAGCTTCTCGCGCAGGTACACATGTGAGTCGACCGGCGGATACGCCACCCGGCCCACCGGCGCCGGCACGGACTCCACGCGGGTGCCCGGGGTGCACTCGCCGAAGTACACGAGCGACATCAGCTCCTCGGCGGGCGTGTCGACGGGCGGGGGCAGCACCCGGTGCCGCCCGGACCGCCACCGGTCGCCGGTCCAACGGGCCAGCAGATCACCGATGTTGACGGTGCAGGCGTCCGGGTCGTACGGCGCGTCCTCCCAGCCGCCGGCGTCGGTGTACACCTGCAGCCCGCCCTTGCCGGCCTGCCGGTCGAGGATGGTCACCGTCCCGAAGTCGGTGTGCGGGCCGATCCGGAACTGCCCGGGCAGCGGCTCGCCGACGACGTCCGTGCCCGGATACCAGTTGATGTTGAAGCCGTACGTCGGATGGTCCATGTGCCGGGAGAAGAAGTCGCGTTCGAGCCCCAGCGCGTATCCGAGCAGCGACAGCAGCTCCTTCTCCAGGGCGGCCATCTCGGCCAGGTACTCCTTGCAGAGGGTCTGGAGTGCGGGCACCTCGGCCGGCCAGACGTTGGGCGCGTACCACTGCGCGTTGACGACGGGATCGTCGAAAGGCTCGTCCGTCGCGAAGGTCAGCGACTCCTTCAGGTCGGGCGGGGTCTCGGTGCCCTCCGCGTAGCCGTTGGCCTCGGCGCCGGGCCCGAGCCAGCCCCGGCCGCCGACCTTCGCCTCGTACCGCTGCTTGACCTCGACGGGCAGCAGAAAGAACTCCCGCGCCGCCCGGCGGATCCCCGCCCGCAGCCCCGGCTCCACCCCGTGCCCGGTGACCAGCAGGAACCCGGCGGTCTGCAGCGCCTGGTCGACGGTACGGGCGAGGGCGGCGCGGGTCTCCTCGTCACCGGCCAGCCAGGGCCGCAGGTCGATGGTGGGAACACGCGTGTCAGTCACCGATGTCCTCGTTCCACAGCTCGGGGTTGTCCTTGACGAAGGCACGCATCACCGCGACGCACTCGGGGTCCTCCAGGACCAGGATCTCCACGCCGTGCTCGGCCAGCCACTCGTGGCCGCCGTGGAAGGTGGTGGCCTCGCCGATCACCACCCTGGAGATGCCGAACTGGCGGACCAGGCCGCTGCAGTACCAGCAGGGGGAGAGGGTGGTGACCATGGTCGTGCCACGGTACGTGCGCTGCCGTCCCGCCGCGCGGAACGCGGCCGTCTCGGCGTGCGTCGAGGGGTCACCGTCCTGAACCCGGCGATTACGGCCCCGGCCGAGCAGCGTGCCGTCGGCGGCGTAGAGCGCGGCGCCGATGGGGATGCCGCCCTCTGCGCGTCCGGCGCGGGCTTCCTCCACGGCGGTGGCGAGCCAGGCGCGGGCCTGTCGTTCGTCCATGGCTTCACTGTGCTGGGCGGGGGGAGGGCGGGGCAACGGGGGCGCGGGGCGCCACGAAGGGGCGCGGGGTGTATTGATGTGCGGCTGCGCCGCGCGGGGCGAGCGGCCACGACGGACCCGTGACCGGCGGCCGGCCGGAACCCTCGCGGCGCTCACCCCGGTGCCGCCGTACGGGCTATCCGCTGATCATCGCCGTGACGGCCCGTACGGCGTCGGCCACCGGCTGGCCGACCACGCCGACGGCGGCGGCGATCCCGGCGATCGCCCTCAGCGCCCGGTGCCGCTCCAGCGCGGGCACGGCGGCGTCGGGGCTGAGGGCGGGCAGGGACTCGTCCAGCAGCTGGGCGTCGGGCTCCGACACCTGCGTCCGCAACCGGGTGAGGAGTCCGTTCAGTTCGGCGAGAGCGGCGGCCAGGGCCGGGTCCTGCTGCCCGGCGCCGGCGCCCTGATTCTTGACGATGCCCTGGTTGCCCTGGCCGCCGTACATGTTCACGTTGTCGCCGTAGTAGTAGTTCGAGCCGCTCATGCGCCGATCCCCACGTTTCCGCTGCCTCCGTACATGTTGACGTTGTCGCCGAAGTAGTAGTTCTTCGGCGAGACGGTGAGGCTGCCCACCGTCACCTTGAACTCGGTGTCCGGATGATCGATGGCGTAGGAGATCTGGCCGACGAGCTGGTCCAGGTAGCGAGGGTCCTGGCTGGTGACCAGCGCGGTGGACGCGCCCGAGGTCTCGACCGCCAGGACGTGGTGCGGGGAGGCCGTGAGGACGGACATCATCTCGATGAAGAAGTAGATCTCCGCGGCGATGGCCAGGAGCCAGATGAAGCCGACGTAACCGCCGCCGGATTCCCCTCCGCTCAGGGCGACGACCGGCAGGCCCGGCAGCATCGCGATGAACCCGACCACCAGGGTCCCGGCGGTGTACCGCAGGAACCGCAGCACCGCCTCCTTGCGCCGGGGGCGCATGACGAAGGCGTAGACGCGGGCGATGTTGTGCAGCGGGTAGACTGCCGCGCCGATCCACAGGATCCGCTTGCTGACCCGCAGTTCGACGCCGAACGGCGCCGGATGCGGCGACGGCGCGGGGACGTCGGGCATGAACGGTGGCGTGGCGGGCGCGGTCGGCGGCACGGTGGGCGGCGCCGGAGGGGCGGCCCCCGAGATCGGTGGTTCCTGGGCCGGGCGCTCGGGTGGCTGGCCGTGCTGCATCTGCTTCTGTCCCCCAGAGGTCAGGCGATCCCTCGCAACTCAGTGACGACCATTAACAACATTCCTCGTCGGGGATGGCAAGTCGTTATGTACTGCGAAGTGCTGCCGTCCGAGGCATAGTTGACGAAGAGTCAGCCGGTAACCCGCAACAGCAGCTTCCCCGTGCTCGACCGTCCTCCCATCAGCCGGTGTGCCTCCGCCGCCTGGGCCAGCGGGAACTCGGCCGTCACCGGCAGGCGCACCGTGCCGTCGACCGCCTTCGCGAACGCCCGCTCCGACAGCCGGCGCAGCGCGTCCGGCGCGGTCCGGGCCAGGGCCAGGATGGAGAAGCCGGAGACCGAGACGCCGAGCGGGTACAGCTCGGGCTGGCCCACGCTCCACGGCTCGGCTCCGCTCGCGTTGCCGTAGGAGACCAGGCGCCCGAAGACCGCCAGCGAGGCCAGTCCCGCGCGCAGGGTGTCGCCGCCGACGGGGTCCAGCACCAGGTCGGCGCCGCGTCCGCCGGTCGCCTCGCGCACCGGCTCCTGAAAGGCGCCGACGAACACCTCGTCGTAGCCGTGGCTCTTGGCGTGGGTGGCCTTCGCGGCCGAGGACACCACGCCGTACACCGCCCCGGCGCCCGCCGCCCGGGCGAGCTGCCCGACCGCCGTGCCGACTCCGCCGGCCGCGCCCTGGACGAGGACCGACTCGCCGGGCTGGAGCCGGCCGACGGTGTGGACGAGGGCGTAGGCCGTGGGCAGGACCGTCGGCAGGGTCGCGGCGGTGCGCAGGTCCAGGCCGGCGGGGACCGGGAGGACGGTCGTCGCCTCGGCCACGGCCACCTCCGCGTACGCGCCGCCCTCGGTGAGCGCGACCACCTCCTGGCCGACGGCCAGGTCCGTGACGCCGGCGCCGAGCGCGCGGACGCGGCCGGACACCTCCAGGCCGGGGACGTACGGCAGCGCGGGCACCCGGTAGCCCTCCGCGCGGGCCTTGAGGTCGGCGAAGTTCACGCCGGCGTAGGCCACGTCGATGGTCACCTGCCCGGGGCCGGGCTGTGGCGCCTCGGCCGTCACCGCACGCAGCACCTCGGGACCGCCGTACTCCTGGAACTCCACCGCGCGCATGCCACACCCCTGGCTCGACTCGATTGTTCAATCAAAAGCGAACAGTCGAGAGTGTATGGTTTTCATCGAACACTCGGCAAGCGGAAGCGGAAGAGGGGAGCGTGGCGTGACCACCGGCAGTCACCGGGCCGCCCCGGAGCACATCCACCCCGACGCGGTGCCCGTCCTCACGGCGCTCGCCGCCCTCGCCGACCCCGTGCGCCTCACCCTGGTCAGGGAGCTGGCCGGGTCCGGAGACTGGACCCGCAGCTGCGGCAGCTTCGACGTGCCGGTCGGCAAGGCCGCCCTCAGCCACCACTTCGCGGTGCTGCGCGGGGCCGGTCTGGTGGAGCAGCGGGACGAGGGTCCCCGGCGGGTCAACCGCCTGCGCCGGGCCGAGTTCGACGCCCGCTTCCCGGGGCTGCTCGACCTCGTCCTGCGTACCGGCGAACTTTCCTGACGGTTCTTCACATTACTTTTCTCTGTGGTTGGTTGAGCGTTCCATCGGTCATCGTCCGGTCGGCGGACGATCCTGTCTCCGCTGACGCAGGAGACACGGGTGGCCACAGACAGAGCCGAGACCGACAGACCCCGTCAGACCGGCGAGCCCCGCCTGCGGGTCGGGGAGCCGGCGGTCCCGCCCACGCGCGGCTCCACCGCGCGCCGGTGGTTCCCGCGCGCCGTCGCCGCCGTCACGGCCCTGTGCGCGATCGTCGTCCTCGCCCAGGGCCATGTCGGCCTGCCCTTCACCCGCATCGTCACGATCGAGGCCAAAATGGCCTCGAAGGCCGACTACTTCGAGGATCCCGAGGTCCAGCGGCTGCTCGTCCGGCACGGCTTCCGGGTGCACATCACCCGCATGGGCTCGCGGGGGATCGCCGCCCAGAGCTACGACGGCTACGACGTCGTGTTCCCCTCCGGCCAGCCCGCCGCCGACCTGATCACCAGGAAGCGCGCGGCCGAGGGCCACCCGGCGACGACGTACCGCCCGTTCGTCAGCCCGGTCGTGCTCGGCACCTACCGGGAGTACGCCGAGACGCTGCAGGACGCCGGGATCGCCAGCCCGTTACCGGGGGTGCCGACCGGTTCCAAGCCGCTCTACTACTCGCTGAACATGCGGAAGTTCCTGCGGGCGACCGCCGACGACCGCCGCTGGGAGTCGCTCGGCACCGACCGCAACGGCCACCACATCGGCATCGACCGGCACGGCATCCACAACGGCAACAAGGTGCTCGCCCAGACCTCCGACATCTGTGAGGCCAACTCCGCCGGCACCTATCTGGGGCTCGTCTCCTATGTCTGGAACCACGACGACATCCCGCAGGACACGACCGAGGCGACCCGGTTCGCGGAGCGGATAAGGCTCCTCCTCAACGACCAGGGCATGCCGTCCTCCGAGAAGAACGAGACCTACGTCTCCGCCGAGGGCAAGAGCATCGCGCCGATCGCGGTGATCTACGAGCACCAGTTCCTGGCCCACCAGATCGCCGCCCAGGCCGGCACCGGGCACGTCGACAGCGAGCGCGTGCTGCTCTATCCGTCGGCCCGGTTCATCACCGAGCCGCAGCTCATCGCGCTCACCCCGGACGGCGACCGGCTCGGCGACCTGATCAGCAAGGACCCGGCGCTGCAGAAGCGGGCCATGGAGCTGGGCTTCCGGGTCCGGGACGCCGAGGGCGCCTCCGCCACCAGCGACTCGCTGACCCGGTTCCTCACCGACCACCACATCCAGGCGCCCGTCCTGTCGGACGACGACACCAAGGCCGTGCTGCCCCGGCTGGACCTGCTGGAGAAGATGATCGAGATCGTCGGCGACTGCCACCCGGTGGCCAAGGCGGCGGCCGGCCAGGAGGCGCCATGACCGCCCGCGGACCGATGGCCGCCCTGCGCCGGGCCCGTGGCCTCCCCGCCGCCCTCTGCCTGGTCCTGCTCGCCGCGCTCGGCGGTCTCGTCTCCTGCACCGGCGGGGGCGGCGGCCTCGACACCACCCTGCACGTCCTGGCCAGCGACGAACTCACCGACATGGAACCGCTGTTGGCCCGGATCAGGCAGGACACCGGGGTCCGTCTGGACCTGGACTACCGGGCGACCAACGACGCGAGCGACACCCTGCTGACCGGCCGCCGCTCCTACGACCTGGCCTGGCTCTCCTCCGACCGCTACTTCCGCCTGAAGGCCAAGAAGGCCGCCGCCGGGACCCACCCGGCCACCCTCGTGCAGAGCACCTCGATCATGCGCTCCCCGGTCGTCGTCGGCCTCACCGGGGACGTGGCCCGCACGCTGCGCGCCAAGGCGCCCGGCGGACGCCTGTCCTGGGCGGACCTCGCCGACGCCGCCGCCACCGGCACCGTACGCTTCGGCATGGCCGACCCCCGGCACAGCAACAGCGGGCTCGCCGCGCTGGTCGGGGTCGCCACCGCCGCGGCCGGCACCGGCAGCGCGCTGCGCCCGCAGGATGTCAGCTGCGACCGGCTGCGCGGCTTCCGCTCCGGGCAGACCCTCACGGCCGAGAGCTCCCACGCCCTGCTGGACGCCTTCGCCGAGCACCCCGGCCGCACCAACGCCCTGATCACCTACGAGTCCGAACTGCTCACCCTGAACGCCTCCGGCCGCCTCAAGCAGCCCCTGGAGATCGTCCACCCCGCCGACGGCATGGTGTTGTCCGACTATCCGCTGCTCCTGCTCGACCAGCGCCACCGGGACGCCTACGACCGCGTGGTGAAGTGGCTGACCGCCGCCGACCACCAGCGGGAGATCATGCGGCGGACGCTGCGCCGCCCGGTCAGCACCGCCGTGACCCGCGACCCCCGGCTCACCGCGCCCCTGGACAACGCCCTGTACTTCCCCGACGACCCGGCCGTCCTCGACCGGCTGCTGGCCGACTACGGCGACCCCCGGCGCCGCGTCGCCGACCAGGTGATCTTCCTGCTCGACTTCTCCGCCTCCATGCGTGGCGCCCGGACCACCGCGCTCAGGGCCGCGTTCGCGGGGCTCAGCGGGGCGGACTCCTCCGCCACGGGCAAGTTCGTGCGCTTCTACCAGGGAGAGCGGCTGACCGTGATCCGCTTCGGCGGGCGCCCGCTCGACGAGCGCACGGTCACCGTGCACGGCGGCGCCGACCTCAAGGCCCTCACGGACTTCGTCGCCGAGGGCGGCTACGACGGCTCGACGGCCGTCTGGTCCGCCCTGGACCACGGCTACGGCGCCGCCGAGCGGGCGCTGCGCGAGGACCCGGGGCGGGCCGTGGCCATCGTGCTGATGACCGACGGCGAGAACAACGCCGGCATCGACCGCGCGACCTTCGTCAGCCGCTACCGGGCCCGGCCCGCCGACACCCGCGCCGTGCACACCTACCCCGTCCACTTCGGCGACGCCGACGCGGCCGAACTGCGCCAGGTCGCCTCGGTGACCGGCGGCCGCATGGTCGACGCCCGTCACTCGTCCCTGTCCACCGCGTTCAAGGAGATCCGTGGCTGTTCTTGACGGCACCTGGTGGAGCGCCTGGTGGGGCGCGATGACATGGTGGCTGGCGGCCTTCGCCGGCCTGCTCGTGCTGACCGTGCTCTTCGTCCGGCGGGCCCTGGTGCGGATGAGGAAGACACCCGAGGATTCCCACTACCTGCCGCTGTACCTGGACAACGACGCGGTCATGGACGTGTTCAAGATGGGCAACCGCCGGTCGGCGCTGCGCAAGGAGGTCGAGGAGCGCAACGTGCGCAACACCGGCTGTCTGGCGGCGATTCCGGTGCTGTCCCTGATGTTCCAGCTCACCGGGGACAGAACCACCGAGATCGTCGCCAAGTACGTCGAGGACAGCCAGCCGATACAGGTGATCGGCCTGCTGCTGTCCGTCCTGGAGCGGGGGGACGGGCTCGCCCAGGTGCGGCTGCGGCAGACCAAGGCGACGGTCAGACCGAACAGCGCACTCCTCGGGGCGGGGGTGACGAGCGAGGTGGTGCTCAGCGAGATCGGCGAGTTCGTCATGATCACCGGCCGGTTCGAGGCCCAGGAGACCCAGGGCGACACCCTGGTGATGCGGGCGCTCTACGGAGACGGCGAGCAGTCCGCGCACCTGCGGGTGGTGCTGCGTCCCGCCGGGCTGCGCCCCCCGGGCCGGCAGTTGCCCGAGGGCCAGTTCCAGGCCCACTGCCTGGGCAAGGTGACGACCTGGCGCCCCGACACCCGCGAGGTCGTGCTGCAGTACCCGGTGGCCGTCTTCCAGTGAACTGCGGGTATCGGCACCGCCGATAACCCCATCGGCAGCGCCCCGCACTGGCGCGTGGACCGGCACCGGGGGCCGTTCGTAGCGTCATCGGCATGACCTCAGAGACCAGGGGCACGGCCCAGCTGACCACCGCCATGATGCTCTCCGGCACCCTCGGTGTCTTCGTCGTCGAGTCGGGCGCCTCGCCCTTCGACGTCGTCTTCTTCCGCGTCCTGTTCGGCGCCCTCGCCCTCGGCGGCTATGTCGCCGCCCGCGGCTGGCTGCGCGACCACGGCTTCACCCGCCGCACCCTCGGACTGGCCGTCCTGGGCGGGGTGTTCATCGTCTTCAACTGGGTGCTGCTGTTCTCGTCGTACGAGAACACGTCCATCTCCGTCGCCACGGTCGTCTACCACACCCAGCCCTTCTACGTGGTCCTCCTCGGTGCCCTGCTGTTCCGCGAGCGGATCACCGCCGCGAAGGTCGGCTGGATCGCCGTCGCCTTCGCCGGGCTGGTCCTCGTCTCGGGCGTCACCCCCGGCGACTTCGCGAGCGGAGGCACCTATCTGCTCGGCATCGGCCAGGCCCTCCTCGCCGCCCTGCTCTACGGCCTGTCCACCCTGGTCACCAAGCGGATCACCGGTGTCCGCCCGCACCTGATCGCCCTCGTCCAGGTCCTCGTCGGCATCCCGCTCCTGCTGCCCTTCGCGGACTTCGGCGCGATGAGCGGCACCGGCTGGCGGTGGGGCTGGCTCGTCGGGCTCGGCCTGATCCACACCGGGGTGATGTACGTCCTCATGTACGCCGCGTACGCCCGGCTGCCGACCGCGAAGATCGCCGTGCTGGCCTTCGTCTACCCGGCCGTGGCGATGCTGATGGACTGGCTGGTCTACGGCCACCACATCGGGCTCGTCCAGGCGCTCGGCGTGCCGCTGATCGTGATGGCGAGCCTGAAGGTCACCCTGGCCCGTCCTGCTCGGCGACCAGCCGCCGCGCCTGCTCCACGAACTGCCGGGCGTGCGCCGGAAGCCGCTTCCCGGCCCGCCACGCCAGCTGCGTGCGAAGCGTGAACGGCGGCTCCCAGTCCAGTCGTACGAGAGAGCCCTCCGCGAGTTCGGCGGCGACCGTCACCTCGGGCAGCAGCGCGATCCCGAGGCCGGCCGCCGCCGCGCGCTTGGTGGCCTCGATCGTGCCGAACTCCATGAACTCCACGTCGCCGAAGGACTTCAGCTCCCGCTCGAACAGGTCCCGGTAGGCGCAGCCGGGCTCGGTGGCCAGCAGGGGCTGCTCCGTCAGGGCGGCGGTCGGCACGGGGGAGGCGCCCAGTGCGTGCCCCGGTGCCGCGACCAGCGCCAGCGGCTCCACCGCGAGCACCACGCTCTCCAGCCCCGGGTGCTCGGTCTCCTCCTCCATCAGGAACCCGACGTCGTACGTGCCCTGACGCAGCGCCTGCCGGGTCTCGTCGCCGATGGTGGTGCGCAGCGCGAGACGTACCTTGGGGTGGCGGTGGTGGAAGTACTCCAGCAGGGGCGGCAGCCGGTAGGAGGTCAGGGACTCCATGGTCCCGACCGTGAGGGTGCCGGAGGGCTCCTCCGGTTCGACGACCGTCGCCCTGGCCTCCTCGGCCAGCTCGATGATCTGCCGGGCGTACGGCAGCAGCCGCTCACCGGCCTCGGTGAGCCGGATCCGGCTGCCGAGCCGGTCGAACAGCTCGACCCCGAGGGAGGATTCCAGGGCGCGGATCTGACCGGTCACGCTGGACTGCGCGTACGACAGTTCGGCCGCGGCCCGGGTGAAGCTCAGCACCGTGGCGACCTTCTCGAAGGTGACGAGCAGCCGGAGTTCCATCAGCCCTTCTTGGGGTCGTCCTTGTTCAGGGACTGGAGGAACTCGGGGTTGTCGTCGGGGGCGACCCACTGCCCGGGCGTGGCACCGCCCGCCGGGACCGGCTGCCGCACCTTGCCGGTGATCAGCCAGGCGACCGGGCCGACCAGCACCTCGCCGAAGAGCAGGATGATGATCACCCACACCACCTTCGGCAGATGCCGCACCTCTTCCTCGGGGGTGTTCAGGCAGTCCACGAAGGCGTAGATCCACAGCGCCAGCACCAGCAGGAACGGCAGATACCTGAGCATGGCGTGCAATCCCCCGACGAAGTGAGACGGGCCCGGTGACCGGGCCAGGGTATCGGGTGGCCATGATGGATGTTCCGTGATCGCCACCCGGGGACCGGGGGAGAGGTGGCCGAGATGAGGACGGGCTCGCACAGGAGATGGGCGGCGGCCGGGGTGGCCGCGGGAGGGCTGGCCCTGGCCGGGGTGCTGGTGGCGCGGGAGCTGGCCTCGCCGGTGTACGGCATGCGGCAGCCGCCGCTCGCCAAGGACCCGGCGTGCGCGCGGATCGCCGCGCACTACCCGGACCGCCTGGGCGGCGACCGGCGCGACCGGGTCGGTTATGAGGGCCTGGCGGCCTGGGGCCATGGCACGGTGCGGCTGCGCTGCGGCCTCCACCCGCCCGCACCCACCGAGGACTCGTGCATTTCCGTGAACGGCGTGGACTGGGTGCTGCGCCGGGTCGCCGCGCGCGACGGACGGAGCCTCCTCGTCACCTACGGCCGCAGGCCCGCCGTGGAGGTGACGCTCGCCGCCTCGGTCCGGCAGACCGACGCCGTACTCATGGAACTGAGCCGGCTGGTCGCACCGGTGCGGCAGAGCGACCGCTGCCTGGACGGTGACTGAGCCCGGCTCAGCTCTTCTCGCCGTGCAGCGGACGCGTGAGGGCGCGCACGTCGGCTTCCGTGAGCCTGCTCAGGGCCTGGGCGGCGATCCTCCCGTGCCGGTCGATGAACAGCGTGTACGGCAGCGCCCGCCCCAGGTACTTGCCGGGCAGCCGGTGCACGAGCTGCCGGCTGTCCGCGTCGTACAGGTTCGGATACGACAGCCGGTGGTCGCTCGCGAACGCCCGGCCGTGGGACCGGTCGGCGTCGGTGTCCACCCCCAGCACCTGGATCCCCTTGGCCGCCAAGTGCCGCTGCCCCTGCGACAGTTCCGGCGCCTCGGCGCGGCAGGGGCCGCACCAGGAGGCCCAGACGTTGAGGACGACGACCTTGCCGCGGTAGTCGGACAGCCGGACCCGGCCACCGTCGAGGGCGGCGCCGGAGAGGTCGGGCGCGGCCTGGCGGTCGGTGGCGGGGATGCGGGTCGGCAGGGAATCGACGGAGGTGTCCTTGTCCTGCTGCGGCGTACACGCGGCGAGCGCGAGCAGTGCGGCCAGGCCCGGTGACACGCGACGGCGTCTCATGATCGCCGAGTATCCCAGCCGCCCCGGACACCCGGCAGGGCAGGGGTGGGCGCGGGGACAAAGCGGTCCGTCGGCGATACTGGGCCTCATGGCTTACGACGATCTTCGCTCCCTGCTGCGGGCGCTGGAGCGCGAGGGCGACCTCAAGCGCATCAAGGCCGAGGTCGACCCGTATCTCGAAGTCGGGGAGATCGTCGACCGGGTACAGAAGTCCGGCGGCCCGGCCCTGCTCTTCGAGAACGTGAAGGGCTCGGCGATGCCCCTCGCCATGAACGTCTTCGGCACCGACCGCCGCCTGCTGAAGGCGCTGGGCCTGAAGTCGTACGGCGAGATCTCCGAGAAGATCGGCGGCCTGCTGCGGCCCGAGCTGCCGCACGGCTTCGTCGGCGTGCGCGAGGCCTTCGGCAAGCTCGGCGCGATGACGCACGTGCCGCCGAAGAAGGTGAAATCCGCGGGCGCCCCGGTGCAGGAGGTCGTCCTGCACGGCGACGAGGTGGACCTCGACCGGCTCCCGGCGCTGTTCACCTGGCCGAAGGACGGCGGCTCCTTCTTCAACCTGGGGCTCACCCACACCAAGGACCCGGAGACGGGCATCCGCAACCTCGGGCTCTACCGCCTGCAGCGCCACGACCGGCGCACCATCGGCATGCACTGGCAGATCCACAAGGACAGCCGGAACCACTACCAGGTGGCCGCCAGAAGGGGCGAACGGCTGCCCGTCGCCATCGCCTTCGGCTGCCCCCCGGCCGTCACCTACGCCTCCACCGCGCCCCTGCCCGGCGACATCGACGAGTACCTGTTCGCCGGGTTCATCGCGGGCAAGCGGATCGAGATGGTCGACTGCAAGACCGTCCCGCTCCAGGTCCCGGCGAACGCCGAGGTCGTCCTGGAGGGCTGGCTGGAGCCCGGCGAGATGCTGCCCGAGGGCCCCTTCGGCGACCACACCGGCTTCTACACCCCGCAGGAGCCGTTCCCGGCGCTGAAGATCGACTGCGTGACCATGCGGAAGCGCCCGCTGCTGCAGTCGATCGTCGTCGGGCGCCCCCCGACGGAGGACGGCCCGCTCGGCCGCGCCACGGAACGCTTCTTCCTGCCGTTGCTGAAGATCATCGTCCCGGACATCGTGGACTACCACCTGCCCGAGGCCGGCGGCTTCCACAACTGCGCGATCGTCTCGATCGACAAGAAGTACCCCAAGCACGCGCAGAAGGTGATGCACGCGATCTGGGGGGCGCACATGATGTCCCTGACCAAGCTGATCGTGGTCGTGGACTCCGACTGTGACGTGCACGATCTGCGCGAGGTCGCCTGGCGGGCCCTCGGCAACACCGACTACGCCCGTGACCTCACGGTCGTCGAAGGCCCCGTCGACCATCTCGACCACGCCTCCTACCAGCAGTTCTGGGGTGGCAAGGCGGGGATCGACGCGACGAAGAAGTGGCCCGAGGAGGGCTACACCCGCGACGGGGGCTGGCCGGACATGGTCCTGTCGGACCCGGCTACGGCGGCCCTGGTGGACCGCCGCTGGAAGGAGTACGGCCTGTGAGCAGCGCTTCCGCCGCGATCCCCCAGCCGGGACGCACGAAGGCCTTTCTGCGCCTGGTGATGATCGAGCACTCGATCTTCGCGCTGCCCTTCGCCTACATCGCCTCCCTCACGGCGATGTACGAGTGGGACCGGAACATCCACTGGGGCCGGCTGCTGCTGGTCACCGTCTGCATGGTGGGCCTGCGCACGTTCGCGATGGCGGTCAACCGGATCATCGACCGCGAGATCGACGCCCGCAACCCCCGCACGGCCCACCGCGAGCTCGTGACCGGCGCGATGTCGGTCCGGCACGCCTGGACCGGGGCCCTGATCGCCCTGGTGATCTTCCTGGGCGCGGCGGCCCTGCTCAACCCCCTGTGCCTGGCCCTGGCGCCGGTGGCGGTGATCCCCATGGTGATCTACCCCTACGGCAAACGGTTCACGAACTTCCCGCAGGCGATCCTGGGCCTCGCCCAGGCGATGGGGCCGGTGGGCGGCTGGCTGGCCATCTCCGGGACCTGGGACTGGGACGCGGCCATCCTCGGTCTCGCCGTCGGCATCTGGATCGGCGGCTTCGACCTGATCTACGCCTGCCAGGACGTGGAGACCGACCGCGAGATCGGTGTCATGTCGGTACCGGCCCGCTTCGGCATCCCGGTGGCGATCTGGGGCGCCCGCGCCTGCCACACGATCACGACGGCCCTGTTCGTCTGGTACGGCCTCGTCACCGGCGCGGGTGTTTTCTTCTGGTTCGGCCTGCTGATCGTCGCGGGCGCGTTCCTCTACGAGCACTCGATCGTCCGGCCGCACGACCTGTCCCGCCTGAACAGGGCCTTCTTCAGCGTCAACGGTTTCATCGGCATCGCCCTGTTCGGGTGCGCGCTGCTCGACCTGCTGGTGCGGGGGCTGACCGCCTGACGGTTCGGTCCGCCGGTACGCTCAAAGTGTGAACGCAGGAGAATCGCAGCGCGTGCCTTGGATCGTGGGGGTCTCCGGTGCGTCCGGGACGCCGTATGCGGCGGCTGTGCTGCGGGCGCTGCTCGGGGCGGGGGAGGCGGTCGACCTGGTGGTCAGCCGGGCCTCGCGGCTGACGCTGCTCGACGAGACGGGCATCTCGTTCCGGGACGCCCACTGGCAGGACGACCTGCGGGAATGGCTGGCCCGGGGCGCCGACGGCAAGCCCGGGACCTTCGACGTGGACATCAGCGGGGTGTCGTACTGGAGCGCGGGCGACCTCGCGGCCGGGCCGTCCTCGGGGTCGTACCCGGCCAAGGGGATGCTGATCGTGCCCGCCTCGACGGCCTGTGTCGCGGGCGTCGCGCTGGGCCTGTCCAAGGATCTGCTGCAGCGGGCGGCGAGCGTCACCCTCAAGGAGCGCCGCCCCCTGGTCGTGGCCGTACGCGAGACCCCGCTGAACGGCCAGACCCTGAGGCACCTCGTGGCGCTGGACGACGCCGGCGCGAGCGTCGTACCGGCCTCGCCCGCCTTCTACGCGGGTGCCACCCACATCCAGGACCTGGTGGACTTCGTCGCCGGGCGGGTGCTGGACGCGGCGGGCGTCGGGCACGGCCTGTACCGGCGCTGGAAGGGCGAACTGGGCGGCGGCACGGACCAGTAGCGCACAGGCAGTGCCGCTCATCACCGCAGGAACCTCTTCAGACTTCATCAGAAACCTCTTCAGACCTCTTCAGACTCTTCAGCGGAAGGCTTCGATCGCATGGACGCGGTGGACAGGCAGCTCATCCAGGCCCTGAGAGAGAACGGCCGGGCCTCGTACGCGGAGCTGGGGCGGCTCGTCGGCCTGTCGGGCCCGAGCGTCACCGACCGCATCAACCGTCTGGAGGCGGCCGGCGTCATCACCGGCTACCGCGCCACGGTGAACGCGGCCTCCCTCGGCCTCGGCGTCACCGCGCTGATCGGCATCTCCCTCTCCGACGCCGCCGACCACGAGGACGTCGCCCAGCGGCTGCGGGACCTGTCTGAGATCGAGGACTGCTGGTTCATCGCCGGCGACGACTCCTACATGCTCAAGGTGCGGGCGGCGGACGTGGACGGCCTGGAGAGGATCATCCGCCGGCTCAGCGGCACCAAGGGCGTCTCGCGCACCCGGACCACGATCGTGCTCTCCACCAAGTGGGAGAACCGGGTCGGGGAGCTGCCCGAAGAGGTCTAGGGATACGGTTGGTCGGGCTGTCGTAGAAAGGGCGTGTTGGCATGGACGTCGGGCTCAAGCGCGAGCTGGAGGAGAAGGTCCGCTCCGGTGAGCGGCTGACTCGCGAGGACGGCATCGCGCTGTACGAGTCGGACGACCTGGCGTGGCTCGGCGGGCTCGCCCACGAGGTGCGCACCCGCAAGAACGGTGACGTGGTCCACTTCAACGTCAACCGGCACCTCAACATGACCAACGTGTGCACGGCCTCCTGCGCCTACTGCTCCTTCCAGCGCAAGCCGGGCGAGAAGGACGCGTACACGATGCGCATCGAGGAGGCCGTGAAGCTCGCCAAGGCGATGGAGTCGGAGAACCTCACCGAGCTGCACATCGTCAACGGCCTGCACCCGAACCTGCCGTGGCGCTACTACCCGAGGTCGCTCAGGGAGCTGAAGGCAGCCCTGCCGAACGTGTCCCTGAAGGCCTTCACGGCCACGGAGATCCACCACTTCGAGACGATCAGTGGTCTGTCCGCCTCGGAGATCCTGGACGAGCTGATCGACGCGGGCCTGGAGTCCCTCACCGGCGGCGGCGCGGAGATCTTCGACTGGGAGGTCCGGCAGCACATCGTGGACCACCGCACCCACTGGGAGGACTGGTCGCGGATCCACCGCCTGGCGCACGAGAAGGGTCTGAAGACCCCGTGCACCATGCTGTACGGCCACATCGAGGAGCCGAGGCACCGCGTCGACCACGTCCTCCGGCTGCGCGAGCTTCAGGACGAGACGAACGGCTTCCAGGTCTTCATCCCGCTGCGCTACCAGCACGACTTCGTGGACATGAAGGACGGCAAGGTACGTAACACCCTCCAGGCCCGTACCCAGATGGCGACCGGCGCGGAGGCGCTGAAGACCTTCGCGGTCTCCCGCCTGCTGTTCGACAACGTCCCGCACGTGAAGGTCTTCTGGGTGATGCACGGCGTGCAGACCGCCCAGCTGGCCCTCCAGCACGGCGCGGACGACATGGACGGCTCGGTCGTGGAGTACAAGATCACCCACGACGCGGACAACTTCGGCACGCCCAACAAGCTGACCCGCGAGGACCTGCTGGAACTCATCCGCGACGCCGGCTTCCGCCCGGTGGAGCGGAACACGCGGTACGAGATCATCCGCGAGTACGACGGTCCGGACCCGGCGCGCCGGGAGTCCCCGCAGCCGATGCGGGTGTGACCCCAGGGGGCTCCGCCCCCTGGACCTGCGCCTGTGCCCACCGACCACCCGACTCGGTTGGTGACATGGGTACCGCGCGGGGTACTCGTGGCCCGTGACACCACGTGCAGCCGCCCCTGAGGAGCAGTACACCGCCGCACCCTTCGTCCCCGAGGGCGCCAGTCTCGCCGCCCTGCGCAAAGCCGCGGCCGACTGCCGTGGTTGCCCCCTGCACGAGAACGCGACGCAGACGGTGTTCGGCGCGGGCGACGCGCACGCCCGAGTGATGCTCGTCGGCGAACAACCCGGCGACCAGGAGGACCGCCAGGGCAAGCCGTTCGTCGGCCCGGCCGGGCGGATGCTCGACCGAGCCCTCGCGGAGGCCGGTATCGATCCGGGCGACGCGTACGTGACCAACGCCGTCAAGCACTTCAAGTTCACCCGGGCCGAACCCCGCAAGCGCCGTATCCACAAGGCCCCGAGCCTGAGGGAGATGACCGCCTGCGGCCCCTGGCTCGCGGCGGAGCTGGCGCTGGTCGAGCCCGAGCTGATCGTCGTGCTGGGCGCGACGGCCGGGAAGGCGCTGCTGGGGTCGTCGTTCCGGGTGGGCGAGGTGCGCGGCACCGTCCTGGAGCGGGAGATCCACGGGCGGCTCGAGCGGCTGGTGCCCACCGTGCACCCGTCCTCCGTGCTGCGGGCTCAGGACGACGAGGACAGGAAGGCCGCGTACCAAGGGCTGGTCGCCGATCTGAAAGTGGCTGCACGGGTCCTCGGGTAATAGCTACACTGCCCTCATGCCACTTACTTTCACGCTGGACCCCGCCATCACCCCGGCCCTGCGCGACGGCATCCTCGACCTGTGGACGGACGTCTCCGACGCGGGCGGCGCCGTGGGCTTCGTGCCGCCGGTGAGCCGGGAGGACATCCGGCCGGAGCTGGTGCGGCACTTCGTGGGCATGGCCGAGGGGCGGCACCGGCTGCTGGTCGGGTGCGACGAGACGGGCGAGCCGGCCGCGACCGCGTTCTTCGCCTTCGACACGCACCGGCTCCAGACGCACTGGGTGTGGCTGTACACGGTGATGGTCCACCCGGGGCATCAGGGCAAGGGGTACGGCCGCGACCTGCTGGCGGCCGCCGCGGACGCGGCCCGCACCTTCGACGGCATCGACGCGATCCGGCTGACCTGCCGGGGCGGCCTCGGCCTGGAGCGGTTCTACGGCTCCTGCGGCTACAAGGAGGTCGGCCGGGTGCCCGGTGCCATCCGGGTGGCGCCCGGCGACGACCGCGACGACGTCATCATGCTGCTCCCCCTCCACTGACCCCGCTGCAAGATCCCTCGCCGCCCGTGCTTCACTGGACGATGACCCCTTTTGGAATCGGACGAGTGGATTGAGATGCTCCGCTACACGCTGATGCGCCTCGGCATCTTCGCCGGCTGCCTCGTGGTCGTCTGGGGAGCCGTCTACTCCGGCATCTTCCCGCGCGGCTTCGGCGGCTCCAACGGCCTGTGGGTGCTGCTGCTCGCGCTGGTCCTGTCGGCGCCGATCAGCTGGGTGGTGCTGCGCAAGGAGCGGGACCGGGCCTCGGTGCAGATCGTGACCAGGGTCGACCGGATGAAGGCCAACCTGGACGCCAACCGCAGCCAGGAGGACGGCGCCGACGACACCGCGAGGGCGCAGGGCGGGGCAGCCGCGTCCAACTAGTCTTGCCCTCATGGGTGGGGCGAAGACCAAGCGGATGCCGCGTGCGGTGCGCGAGCGGCAGATGCTCGACGCCGCCGTACGCATCTTCGGGCAACGCGGCTACATGGCCGCCTCCATGGACGAGATAGCCGAGCTCGCCGGTGTCTCCAAGCCCTTGGTCTACCTGTACCTGAACTCCAAGGAAGACCTCTTCACCGCCTGCATCCGGCGTGAGGCCAGCGCCCTCACGGAGGCCGTCCGCGCCGGCGTCCACACGGACCTCCCCGCCGACCGCCGGCTCTGGGACGGCCTGCAGGCCTTCTTCGCCCACACCGCCGAACACCCCGACGCCTGGTCCGTGCTCCACCTG
This sequence comes from Streptomyces sp. NPDC052107, assembly GCF_040680215.1. NCBI lineage: Bacteria > Bacillati > Actinomycetota > Actinomycetes > Kitasatosporales > Streptomycetaceae > Streptomyces > Streptomyces sp. NPDC052107. Next base: position 94,250 of record NZ_JBFAWG010000015.1, on the reverse strand, counting down.
CAGGCCCGCACCCACGGCGAGCCCTTCGCGGCCGAGGCCGCCGCGATGCGCAGGGAGATCGTCGCGTTCGTGACCCGCCTGGTCGCGATCGCCGCAAGGGAGGCCCACCGCGACCCCGACCTTCCCGAACACGAGGTGGCGGGCCTGGCCGAGGCCCTGGTGGGCGCGGCGGAGTCGCTGGCCGCGTGGGCCAACAGCACGCCCGGCGTCACGGCCCGCCAGGCGGCGTCCACCTTGATGAACTTCGCCTGGTCGGGCCTGGGCAACCTGATGCAGGGCCGTGTGTGGACTGCGCCGGCTGAAGAAACCTGAGGGGCGCGGGGCTGTAGCGGTATGGGGCTCCGCCGCGTGGGCGCGACCAGCCACGACGAACCCGCACCCCGGCAACGGCGACACACCCCTGCGGCGATCAGCCCACCGCCCCCCACTTCCGCAGCGCTGGCGCAACCCGCTTCCGCCCCACCCCGTACAACGTCTTCGCCCCCCGCCCGGCGGCCCGGCGGATCACCGTACGCACACCCCCGTCCGCCACAGGCGTCTCCGGCAGCGGACGCCCGTCCAAGCCCAGCCCGTGCCGCCGCAGCAACCCTTCCAGATACAGCCCCGCCCGCTGCGGCGTGTAGTACGGCCGCAGCACCGGCAGCGAACCCGCGGAGCGAAGGCCGGCGATCCGCGCGCGAGCCCCGGCGTACGGGTCGGCCACCCCGATCCCCTGCGCCGCAGCCCACTCCGGCCGAACCCGCGGTAGCGACCCCGCGTCCAGGTCGTCCCACGAGGCGAGGCAGCCGGACTCGACGAAGTAGTGGTTGCCGTGCGCCTCGCGGACGCCGAGGTCGGTGAGGATCGCGGTCGGGATGCCCCGGTGCATGGACTCCAGCGCTGCGGTGGAGCTGACGGTGACCAGCAGGTCGGTGCGGTCCAGGATCTCGCCCATGTGGCCGTAGACCAGCCGGAGGTTGGCCGGGGCGGGCTCGGCCAGTTCCTCCACGAGGTGCTGGTAGGGGTCGGCCTCGGTGTGGGTGGTCTGTTCGCCGGGCAGGCTGCGCAGCTTGATCAGCACCTCGCGCTCGGGATGTCGCCGGGCGTGCGCGGCGGCGCGCTCCAGCAGGTGCGTACGGGCCGCCCGCCCCTTCGGCACGGACGGCTGGACGGCGAAGGTCAGCGTGAACGGCCGGTCGGCGGAGGGCGCGTAGGGCGTGCCGTCCAGGAAGGGGAGGGCACACTCGACCACCGAGTCCGGGTCGACGCCGACCCCGGCGAAGGCGGTGCGGAAACGCCCGGTGTCGTAGCGGGAGTTGGCGAGGACGACATCGGTGCCGGCCCGGGTGAGGAGGCCGTCGACCAGTTTCTCGTAGACCACGCCGACGTATCCGGAGACGACGACCGGCCGGTGGGCCCGGTCCTCCCAGGCGCGGCCCAGGCTGTGGATGAGGGCGAGGACCGCGCCGCCGGTGACGGCGAGGACGAGGAGGTCGGCGTCCGCGACCTGCGGGTCGTCGACGAGTTCGGCGGCGGTCAGCTCGCGCCGGGAGTCGGGTGTGATGCCGACCTCGGCGAGCTGGCGTTCGGTGGGGGTGGTGCGGGAGCGCAGGAAGACGGCGTCCAGGACGTGCTCGGGGGCGAGCTGCCGGGCCACGGCGGCGCCCCACTTCCAGCGGGTGTCGGAGTCCGCGAGGACGGTGATGCGGCTGAGTCTGGGAGACATGCGGCGAAAGTAAGAACGGGGTATGAGGGAGAGCTGGGAGGAAGCTGGGAAATTCCCGCAGGTTCCCGTGGGTTCGCTCTCAACTCCCCGTGACTCACAGCTTGTTCGCCGGAAGTTCAGCTCCAGGAGGGCCGGTGTTCTCCGGACGGCGGGCGCACCTCTCCCGACAGGTGAAGCCGGTCTCCCGCACCGCGCAGCTCGAAGCGGCCGGTGCCGTCCGCGCCGTAGGTCACGGTCCCGGGCAGCAGCACCGGCGCCCGGAACCGGGCCCGGACCTCGGCCGCGTCGGGTGTGCCATGGGCGGCCAGGCAGCGGGCCACCGTCCACATGCCGTGCGCGATGGCCCGCGGGAAACCGAAGAGGCGGGCGGTGAGCGGGTACAGGTGGATGGGGTTGCGGTCGCCGGAGGCGGCCCCGTACCGCCGGCCCACGTCCCCGGCGAGCCGCCACGAGGCGACGACGGGCAGCGGGACCGGCTGCTCTTCCCGGGGTTCTGCGACCCCGTCGGTGCGATGCCGCGCGAGGTACGTGCTCCGCGACTCCCATACCACCTCCCCGTAGGCCCGCATCCCGGTGACCATCGTGGCTTCGGTGCCGCGCCGGTGCGGGGCCAGTCCCTCGACGTGCACGGCGAGTTCGTACTCCCCGCTAGCCGGAAGGGAGGTGTGCCGGGTGATCTCGATCGAGGTGTGGACGAGCCCCAGCAGCGGCAGCGGGAAGGCCCCGTCGCTCATCAGCCGCATGGCCTGCGGGAAGCCGAGGACGTGCGGGTAGGTGACCGGAAGGGCGCTGTCACCGGTGGGGAAGCCGCAGACGCGCTCGTAGGCCGCCAGCCGGGCCAGGTCCACCCGCAGGCCGGGCAACACCAGCCGGTGCCTCGGGAACTCCGCCTCCAGGGAAGGCCGTTTGAAGGGGGAGCGCAACACGCCGCCCGTGAGATGCAGCAACTCGCCCACCACGCCCAGCCCCCATCTTCTTACCCTGAAGTAAGGTTACCGTCGGTAAGTCTACGTCACGCGTTCCCACCCAAGGGGCGCGAGGCTGTATCGACCGGCGGCTCCGCCGCGTGGGCGCGAGCGACCGACCCCACACCCGCACCTGGCAACGGAGGAACCCCAACGGCGAGAACCCCGCCGGACATGAGCACCCGTCACATACCCCTTGAGGCTGCACACCCCCGGCCCCGGACCCTCCCCGAACCCGCACAACCCCCTCACGGCGGACCCGTACGATCACCTCCCTAACCTGCGGTAACCCCTTTCCGCCAAGGCACCGCAGGTACGCGCACGCCAGAGGAGCCGCCCGTGTCCACCCCCTTCCCGAACACCCCCGTCTCCTCCGGCACCCCCGTCTCCGCCATCGACTACGACGGCCGCCCGGTCCTAGTGGAGCCCTGGGTCCAGCGCCTGGACGGCGCCGTACGGGAAGTGTCCGTACCGCCGTTCGTGCCCCCGGTGAAACACGGCTCGCTGGCGGACCTGCCGTTCGACAACGCCGAGTCGGGCCCCGCCCGGACGGTGCTCAGCCACAGGCTCCCCGACGGCCGCTGGACGGACATGACGGCCGCGCACTTCGCCGAGGAAGTCCTTGCCGTGGCCAAGGGACTGATCGCCGAGGGGCTGGTGCCGGGCGACCGTATCGCCGTGATGGCGCGTACGACGTACGAGTGGACGCTGCTCGACTTCGCCGCCTGGGCCGCCGGTCTGGTCACCGTGCCGATCTACCCGACCTCCTCCGTCTTCCAGACCCGGTGGATCCTGCACGACTCCGGCGCGGTCGCCCTGATCACCGAGACCGCCGCCCAGGCCGCCGCCCTCGGCCCCGAACTCCAGCACCTGCCCGACCTGCGCCATCTCTGGGTGATCGACAAGGCGCACGTGACCCGGCTCGCCGAGGCCGGTGTGCAGGTGCCGGACGGCGAAGTGGCCGTACGGCGCGGCATGCTGGGCCCCGACACCCTGGCCACCCTCATCTACACCTCCGGCACCACCGGCCGCCCCAAGGGCTGTGCCCTCTCGCACGGCAACTTCTTCGCCGAGGTCGACAACGCCATCGAACTGCTCTACCCGGTCTTCAAGGACAAGGGCGAGGAGCCGTCGGTCCTGCTCTTCCTGCCGATGTCCCATGTCTTCGGGCGCATGGTGGCCATCGCCTGCGTCCGGGCCCGGGTCCGTCTCGGCCACGCGCCGAGCCTGGCCGCCGAGGACCTGCTGCCGGACCTCGCCGCCTTCAAGCCAACCTGCCTGCTGACCATCCCGTACATGCTGGAGAAGGTGTACAACTCGGCCCGCGCGAAGGCCGAGTCGGGCGGCCGGGTCGCCGCCTTCGACCGGGCCGCGGCGGTCGCCGTCCGCTACGGCGAGGCGCTGGAGTCCCGGCAGACCGGCACCGGCGGTGGCCCGAGCCGCTCCCTGAAGACGGCCCGCGCCTTCCACGACCCGCTGGTCTACCGCAAGCTCCGGGCCGCCATGGGCGGTCGCGTCCGGTACGCCATCTGCGGCGGCTCCCCGCTCGGCCGGCGTCTGGCCGCCTTCTACGCGGGCGCCGGCATCGAGATCTTCGAGGGCTACGGCCTGACGGAGACCACCGGTGCCACCACCGTCACACCACCGCTCAAGCCCCGCCTGGGCACGGTCGGCTGGCCGCTGCCCGGCACCCGGGTCCGCATCGCCGCCGACGGCGAGATCCTCGTCTCCGGCGACCACGTCCTGCGCGGCTACTGGGACCCGCAGGCCGGCGGAGTCGTCCCCGCGACCCGGGACGGCTGGCTCGCGACCGGGGACATCGGCGAACTGGACGACGAGGGCTACCTCACCATCACCGGCCGCAAGAAGGAACTGCTGATCACGGCGGGCGGCAAGTCGGTGGCCCCGGCCCCGCTGGAGAACTGGCTGCGCCAGCACCCGTTGATCTCCCAGGTGATGCTGGTCGGTGACGCCCGCCCGTACGTGGCCGCACTGATCACCCTCGACCCCGACGGCGTCTCCCACTGGCGCCAGATGATCGGCAAGCACCCGGTTCCGCCGGAACTGCTCGCCGGAGACCCGGAGTTGGACGCCGTCCTGCAGCGCGCGATCGACGAGGCCAACAAGCTGGTCTCCCGCCCCGAGTCCATCCGCCGCTTCGTCGTACTGCCCGTGGACTTCACCGAGGAGGCCGGGCACCTGACCCCGTCGATGAAACTCCGCCGCGAGCAGATCATGACCGACTTCGCACCCGAGGTGGAGGGCCTCTACGGCCGGCCCACCGGCCCCTGAGGGCGCCAAGACCAAGGCCATGAACCGGCGAACCGGCGGTCAGCGCAGGCCCTCGTGGGTGCGGGCCGTCCAGAGGGTGAGGGCGGCCAGGAGGGCGCAGGCGCCGCGCTGACCGGGTGCTCCTCGGGGCCGGGCTGACGAACTCAACAAGCGGGTGGCAGACAGGCTCTCGCGCCAGCAGATCTTCGAACAGTGGCCGCCGCCGGAGTTCAGCTTCGTCATGGAACAGGCCGTGCTGGAGCGGCCGATCGGCGGACCGAAGGTGCACAGGGAGCAGCTCCGCCAGCTGCTGCGGATCGGGCGCATGCGGAATGTGCAGGTACAGGTGATGCCGACGGGACGGGAGGAACACCCCTCACTTGGCGGCTCCTTCACCTTGCTGATCCCGAAGGGGCAGGAGCAGTTGCGTACATGGAGACCCAGGGGTACCCGAAGTTGATCATCGACCGTGAAGAGGTCCGCGTTCCCGTCGCTCGCTATGGGATCATCCGGGCCCAGGCTCTCAACCCGCACGAGTCCCTGGACCTGACCGAGAAGATGCTGGAAGGGCGATGACCATAGAACAGTTGACCTGGTTCAAGTCGGGCCACAGCGACGGCGAGGGCGGGCAGTGCCTCGAACTTGCCTGTTCCTGGCGCAAGTCCAGCCACAGCGGTGGCGAAGGCGGCGAATGCCTCGAAGTGGCCACCCACCCCACCGCCATCCACATCCGCGACTCGAAGCAGCCCGCCGCCGCCCACCTCACCGTCACCCCCGCCGCCTGGTCAGCCTTTCTTCTGGGCGAGCAGGAACGCCTGCGGAGCTGACTCCGCCAGCGCGGCGTCCTGTTCGCGAACGGTGCTGGCGCGGAGGGCGAAACCGCCGTCGGTCAGCAGCCCCGCCATGAACTCGGGGCGGCGTCGCTCGAAGTCCAGCGTCACCGGGTACCCCCACGGCTGAACCAAGCGGAGCGCCTCGTCGCCGGCCTGGAAGGCGAGCAGGAGGTGGCCGCCGGGAGCGAGCGCACGGTGGAACTCGGCGAACAGCGCGGGCAGTTCGTCCACAGGTGTGTGGATGCTGGAGTACCAGGAGACGACCCCGGCGAGGGAACCGTCGGCACAAGGCGACTCCAGCATCGACCCCTGCTCGAACCGAAGAGCGGGATACTCGCGGCGGGCGATGGTGAGCATCGACTCGGAGAGGTCGAGCCCGAAGACGGTCAGGCCCAGGCTCGCGAGGTGGGCCGTAACGACGCCGGGACCGCAGCCGAGGTCGGCGACGGACCCGGCCGGGCCGACGAGTTCGGCGAACGCGCCCAGCAGCGCCCGCTCCAGCGGCCTGTCGGCGAGCGGGTTGCGGAAGTGGTCGGCGTAGTCCTCGGCGATGGTGTCGTAGAAGGTGCGGGTGGCGGTCAGGAGGTCCTGGGTGTCGGTCATGGGGAGGACCGTAACGACCCGCACTGACAGGCCCCTTTAGGCTGCTGCCGTTCGGTCAAGTGATCGGAACGGGGGGAGAGGGCCGATGGACCAGGCGACAGACGCTTTCCAGCCACTGCAGGTGGACGATCCGCCGGTGGTGGCCGGGTACCGGCTCGCCGCGCGGCTGGGCGCGGGGGGTATGGGCCGGGTCTACCTGTCGCACACGCCCGGCGGCCGACCGATGGCGATCAAGGTCGTGCGGCCGGAGCTGGCCGATGATCCGGACTTCCGGCGGCGGTTCGCGCGGGAGGTCAAGGCGGCCCGGCGGGTCCGGGGGGCGTACACCGCCGAGCTGATCGACGCCGACGCGGACGGCGTGCCTCCCTGGCTGGCCACGCTGTACGTGCCGGGGCCGTCGCTGGCGGAGGCCGTCGCCCGGCGCGGACCGCTGCCGGTGCCGGCGGTGCTGTGGCTGATGGCGGGGGTGGCGGAGGCGCTGCAGGCCATCCACGCCGAGGGCATCGTGCACCGGGATCTGAAGCCGTCGAACGTGCTGCTGGCCGCCGACGGGCCGCGGGTGATCGACTTCGGTATCGCGCTGGCCGCCGACGGGACGTCGTACACGGCGACGGGAAACACGATCGGCACGCCCGCGTTCATGGCCCCGGAGCAGGCGTCCGGGGACGAGGTCACGGCGGCGACCGATGTCTTCGCGCTCGGCCAGACGGCGGCGTTCGCGGCGCTGGGCAGGCCGCTCTACGGCGACGGTGCGGGCGTCAACATGCTCTACCGCATCGTGCACTCCGAACCCGACCTGTCCCTGCTGCCCGAGCCGCTGCGTCCGCTGTTCGCCCGCTGCCTGGCCGCCGATCCGGCCGAGCGGGCCACTGCGGCGGAGATCGTGGAGTGGTGCCGGAAGCGGCTGGGGGCGGACGCCGACGCGGGCTCGGGACCGGCCGTGTGGCGGGAGATCACCGGGCCGCAGGTCGTGGTCCCGGCCCCGGTGCCCGATCCCACCCCGGTCTCCCCGCGGCCGCTGATCGGGTATCCGCAGTCGCCGGCCGGGTGGCCGCAGCCGACCACCGCGCAGCCGAAGGCCCGCAGGCGGCGCGCCGCACTGATCGCGGCCGCCGGTGTGGCGGGAGGCGCCCTGCTGGTGACGGCCCTGGCGTGGTCGGTCATGGACGCGAGGGACAGGGCCGGTGACCGGGACACGGCGGGCTCCGGGACGTCCGCCACGGCACCGGCCGCACGGTCGTCGTCGTCCGCGCCGGGCTCCTCCTCAAACGCGCCGGACTCGTCGGCGCCGGGGACCGGTGACGGTGGCCTCGGCGCATCCGGGGATGCGGCGTCCTCGTCGGCCTCGCCCCGGGACCCGCGGCCGGAGGGGTTCCCCCTGGTCTGGCTGGACGCGAAGAACTCGCTGAACCTCAAGCGCTCCGATCCGCAGCTGAAGAACCGCAAGGGGGACGTCCGCTTCGGCTGCGAGTCGGCGGGCTGCGAACTGAAGAGCGACAGCACCGTGTTCGTCCTGATGGCCGGCGGGCACGGCACCACCCTCGACGAGTGCCGACTCTTCCTCCATCACGCCAAGAGCCACAACCTGCCGCTCGCCGCGGCGGCGAACGGCACCGAGATCTGCATGAAGGACGCCGAGGGGAACATCGGGCTGTACGTGATCCAGACGAAGTCCACCGCGGTGCCGGACATCGCCTTCCTCCAGGGAGACCTGACGATCTGGCGGAAGGCGGCCTAGTCCACCCCGGCTAGCCCACCCCGGCGAGCCGCAGCAGCGCGGTCGTCGCCGCCGCGCCGAGCACCACCACCGGGAACGGCGCCCGGCGCCAGGCGAGGACACCACCGGCCAGGACTCCGGCGGGGCGGGCCCAGCCCGCGAAGCCGCCGGACTCCGTCAGCGCACCGGTGGCCAGCAGGGCGACGAGCAGCACCACCGCCCCGGCCGAGGCCAGCTCCTGCGCCCGGGCCGGTATCTCGACCCGCCCGTGCAGCACCGGCCCCACCAGCCGGAAGGCGTAGGTGCCCAGAGCCAGCGCGAGGATCACGACGACGGCGGCGTTCATACGGCGGCCTCCACGGGCTGCCGGCGGTGCAGGAAGAGCCCCGCCAGTGCGAGCAGCACCGGCACTCCGGCGGGTACGGCGGGCGTCAGCGCGAGGGCGATGACCGCGCCGAGCAGGGCAGACCGCCGTACTGCCGCGTCCGTCCGCAGCTGGGGCAGCACCAGCGCCACCAGTACGGCGGGAAACGCGGCGTCGAGCCCGTACCGGGCCGTGTCCCCCAGCGCGCCCCCGGCGAGCCCGCCCGCCAGCACCCCGATGTTCCACACGGCGAACAGGCCGAGCCCGGAGATCCAGAACGCCCTCCGCTGCCGTACCGGGTCGGACTGGGCGAGGGCGAAGGCGACCGTCTCGTCGGTGACCAGGTGCGCGCCGAGGAGACGGCTCGCCCGGCCGGTGCCGATGATGTCCGCCACCGCGAGGCTGAACGCGGCCGTGCGCGTGTTGAGCAGCAGCCCTGTCGCCGCGGCGGCGATCGGCCCGCCCCCGGCGAGCAGCACCCCCACCGCGCTGAACTGGGCCGAACCGGCGTACACCACCAGGGACATCAGCACCGGCACCCATACCGGCAGCCCGCCGGCGACCGAGACGGCGCCGAACGAGACGCCGACGATGCCGCTGGCGAGCCAGACGAGCGAGCTGTCACGTATCAGGGACATGTCATCGGATGTTCGCTGTACCGAACGCATGTTTTCTACACTGGAACGAAGAGCGGCTGTCCGTCAAGCCGAACGATCGTACCGATGGAGCGAACAGCATGTCCGACAGCATGTCCGAGCCGCCTCCCCGGACCTCCGCCCGGCTCCCGCTGGAGTGGATCGCCGCGTCGCTCAAGCGCGAGCGGGCCCGCACCGGCCTGTCCCTGTCCGAGCTGGCCAAACGCGCCGGAATCGCGAAGTCCACGCTCTCCCAGCTGGAGGCGGCGAGCGGGAATCCGAACGTGGAGACGCTCTGGGCGCTTGCCGTCGCGCTGGGGGTGCCGTTCAGCGCGCTGGTCGAGCCGCCCGCGCCGCAGGTCCAGGTGATCCGCGCCAGCGAGGGCCCGGAGGTCGCCTCGGAGCAGGCGAACTACGTGGCCACCCTGCTGTCCGCGAGCCCTCCCGGGGCCCGACGGGACATCTACCGCCTGCGCGCCGAACCGGGGGCGGCCCGCATGTCGGACCCGCACATCCCCGGCACGGTCGAACATCTGATCGTCGGCTCGGGTCGGATGAAGGCGGGACCTGCCGGGCAGGAGGCCGAACTGGCGCCCGGCGATTACATGACCTATCGGGGGGACGTGGCGCACTCGTACGAGGCACTGGAACCGGGTACGACCTTCGTCCTCGTCATGCAGCACACGTAGGGAATTCGCACAGAATTCATCAACGGCGCGGGCGCGAAAGGACGGGAGCAAGGCAGGAGCCCCGTCGCCGGAACGGCGCGGGGCTCCTTGGGTACTGCACTCAGGTTCTGCGATCAGGCAGTGATCAGACGGGGGTGACGTTCTCCGCCTGCGGGCCCTTCGGACCCTGCGTCACGTCGAAGCTCACCTGCTGGTTCTCCTCGAGGGAGCGGAAGCCGGTGGCGTTGATCGCGGAGTAGTGAACGAAGACGTCGGGGCCGCCGCCCTCCTGGGCGATGAAGCCAAAGCCCTTTTCGGCGTTGAACCACTTAACGGTTCCGGTAGCCATAAGCCCTCCTTGGGCTCACAAAGGGTTGCCCTGCTCCAGAACCTGCACGTGCGAAACGGTGCTGCGCAACTGCATAACTCTGAAAACGACGAGAGCCCGCGGTCACATGCTCCGCAGGCTCTGTACTGCAAGGGAAACCAAACTGCAACTTGCGGCGAGCCTAGCACGCGGGCAGCCGAAAGCAATAGAGGTCAAGATCACTTCACCCGGAAGTTTGAACATCCGTTGGGCCATTTGACGGCGTGGCGAGGGTGGGGGCGGTCCCGGCGCCGTACAGCACGGGGTCTAGTCTCGCGATGTGGACAATTCTCGCACCCGGCCGCGCGTCGGCCACATCCAGTTCCTGAACTGCCTGCCCCTCTACTGGGGGCTCGCGAGAACCGGCACCCTACTCGACTTCGAGCTCACCAAGGACACCCCGGAGAAGCTCAGCGAGCAGATCGTGCGCGGCGACCTCGACATCGGCCCCATCACGCTGGTCGAGTTCCTGCGCAACGCCGACGACCTGGTCGCCTTCCCGGACATCGCCGTCGGCTGCGACGGCCCGGTGATGTCCTGCGTGATCGTCTCGCAGGTCCCGCTCGACCGCCTGCACGGCGCCCGCGTCGCCCTCGGCTCGACCTCCCGCACCTCGGTCCGCCTCGCCCAGCTCCTGCTCGCCGAGCGCTACGGCGTCCAGCCCGACTACTACACCTGCCCGCCCGACCTCAGCCTGATGATGCAGGAGGCGGAGGCGGCGGTCCTCATCGGCGACGCGGCGCTGCGCGCGAACCTGCTCGACGGCCCGCGCTACGGCCTCGAAGTCCACGACCTCGGCGCGCTCTGGAAGGAGTGGACCGGCCTGCCGTTCGTCTTCGCCGTCTGGGCGGCCCGCCGCGACTACGTGGAACGCGAGCCCCTCATCACCCGCCAGGTCCACGAGGCGTTCCTCGCCTCCCGCAACCTCTCCCTGGAGGAGGTCGCCAAGGTCGCCGAACAGGCGGCCCGCTGGGAGTCCTTCGACGAGGCGACCCTGGCCCAGTACTTCACCACCCTCGACTTCCGCTTCGGCACCCCCCAACTGGAGGCCGTCGCCGAGTTCGCCCGCCGCGTCGGCCCGACGACCGGTTTCCCGGCGGACGTGAAGGTGGACCTGCTGCAGCGGTGAGGACGCGTCACTAGGCTGAACCCAGTAGCCGTTGAGGCAGCGGCCTCGGGTCTGCGACCTTGGGTCCGAGGCGTTGGGGGGAGCGCGTCATGCAGCCGCTGGACAGGGACGAGCCGGCCACCGTCGGGCCATACCGGCTGCTCGGCCGGCTCGGCTCCGGTGGCATGGGCCGGGTCTACCTCGGCCGCAGCGCGGGCGGCCGTACCGTCGCCGTGAAGATCGTGCACCCGCACTTCGCGCTGGACGAGGAGTTCCGCGCCCGCTTCCGGCGCGAGGTGGCGGCCGCCCGCCGGGTCGGCGGCGCCTGGACCGCACCCGTCCTGGACGCGGACCCTGACGCCCCGGTGCCCTGGGTCGCCACCGCCTACGCGGCCGGCCCGTCCCTCGCCGCGGCCGTCACGGACACCGGCCCGCTGCCCGCGCACACCGTACGGGCCCTGGGCGCGGGCCTCGCCGAGGCACTGACGGCCGTACACGAACTGGGCCTGCTGCACCGGGATGTGAAGCCCTCCAACGTCCTGCTGACCCTCGACGGCCCCTTGCTGATCGACTTCGGCATCGCGCGGGCCATGGACGGTACGGCGTCCCTGACGTCCACCGGTGTGTCGATCGGCTCCCCGGGCTACATGGCACCCGAGCAGATCCTCGGCAAGGGCGTCACGGGCGCCGCCGACGTCTTCTCCCTCGGCGCGGTCCTCGTCCACGCGGCCACCGGCGAACCGCCCTTCCGCGGCGACTCCTCGGCCGCACTGCTCTACAAGGTCGTCCACGAGGAGCCCGAACTCGGCTCGCTCGCCGGTGAGCTGGGGGAGGTGGCGGCAGCCTGCCTGGCCAAGGACCCGGCCTCCCGGCCCACCCCCGCCGAGGTGAGCCACCGCCTCGCCCCCGAGGGCGCGGCCCGCCTGATCACCGGCGGCTGGCTGCCGGGCCCGCTGGTGGAACAGGTCAGCCGCAGCGCCGTACGCCTCCTGAACCTCGACACGGGGGAGACGGCACCCTCGGGCCCGGCGCCCTTCGACAGCCCTGCGGTGACGGGCTCCTCGATCCCGGCGCCGGCTTCGGGTGCGGCACCGGCCTCTGCCTCCGTCCCTGCTCCTGCCCCTGCCCCTGCGGAGCTCAACTCGTTCAGCGGAGCCGGGGCTTTCGGGCCCGCGCCGGTGATGAATTCGGGGGGACCGGCTGCAGCGACCGGCGTTGACGGGGTTTCCTCGGCAGCGCCGACCGGTGTGGACGGGGCGGTCGCCGGGGCGCCGACCGTCGTGCCCGCGCCGCGTGACGCGGTGCCGCCCGGCCGGTTCTCCGTCAGCGTGGCGGCGGCCTCTGCGCCGGTCGAGGGCGGCCGTGGGCGCCGGCTGAGCTGCACGGTGGTGCTGGCCGTCGCCGGTGCGCTGGCCGCGGCGACCCTGGGTGTCGGCGTGCTGCTCCAGCCCTGGGCCCGACAGGACGGGAGCGACAAGGGAGTGGGCACCGGCCCCTCCCCCTCCTGGGCGCCGACCGCGGCCTCCACCGGCGCCACCGGCACGGGCTCCGGGCCCGGTGCGATCCCGGCCCGCTACCTCGGCACCTGGGAAGGACAGGCCACCGGCCTCGGCGGCAACCTGCCCGAGGGCACCTTCCGGCTCACCGTCCATCAGGCCGCCGTGGGAAAGGAGTTGGGACAGCTCCGGCAGACCGACCAGATCGGCCAGGTCTGCACCGACATCCTCACCCTGAAGAAGGTGACGAAGACTCAGGTCCTCGCGACCTCGACCGGCGCCAAGGACAACCCCGGCCACTGCGTACCCACCCCGCACCAGGTCGAGTTGACCCCGGTCGGCGACGACCTGAGGTTCACGTCGGACAGTTCCGCCGAGGGCAACCCGGTGGCGCGGCTGTCGAAGGTCGGATGAGCACGGTTAGTGCGACGGGGAGCGGGGGGACCGGATGAGTACAGGGGCGCTGGTGGCCGTCGCCGCGGTGTGGGGCGCGCTCGTGGGCGGGTTGCTGCCCCGCGCCGTCTACCGCTTCGCCGTACCGTCCGGTGAGCCCTGGCGGGACCGCTGCCCGGACGGCCACCCGATCCGCGGCTGGATCGGCCGGCTCGCGTGCGCCGCCTGCGGGGGAGAGGCCCGCCGCACGGACGACCCCCCCACTGCCGCCCTCCCCGCTTCCCTCGTCACCGCCCTGACCTGCGCCGCCCTCGCCGCCGCCACCGGCACCCGGCCGGAATTGGCGGTGTGGCTGCTGCTCGCGCCGGTCGGCGTGCTGCTGGCCGTGGTCGACTTCCGGGTGCAGCGGCTGCCCGACCCACTGACCCTGCCCCTCGCCGCCTCCGCCCTCGCCCTGCTGGGCCTCGCCGCCCTGCTGCCCGAGCACGCCGGCCACTGGCTCACCGCGCTGTACGGAGCCCTCGCGCTCGGCGCCGGCTACTACGCGCTGTACCGCATCAACCCGGCCGGCATGGGCTTCGGCGACGTGAAGCTGGCCGTCGGCATGGGCGCCGTACTCGGCTGGTACGGCTGGTCCACCGTCCTGCTCGGCGCCTTCGCCGGTTTTCTGCTCGGCGCGCTGTACGGCGCGGCCCTCGTCGTCGTACGGCGGGCGGGCCGGAAGACCACGATCCCGTTCGGGCCGTTCCTGCTGGCCGGCGCCTTCGCCGGGTTGCTGATCGGCGCGTACGCGGCCTGACGTCCTTACGGTGAAACCGCTGGCGTAGGCTGAGTCAGTCCGTCCACAACCCTTGACGAAAGGGACGCCCGGTGACCGAGAAGGCCGACCTCCAGTCCGTGCTCGACCGAGCCGCAGCGGGCGGACGCATCACGCCCGAGGAGGCGCTCGACATCTACCGGGACGCCCCGCTGCACGCGCTGGGCGCCGCCGCCGACGCCGTACGCCGCCGCAAGTACGCCGGCGTCGAGCACATCGCGACGTACATCATCGAGCGGAACATCAACTACACGAACGTGTGCGTCACGGCGTGCAAGTTCTGCGCCTTCTACGCGGCCCCGAAGGACAAGGACAAGGGCTGGACCCGCGACCTCGACGACATCCTGCGCCGCTGCGCGGAGACGGTCGAGCTGGGCGGCACCCAGATCATGTTCCAGGGCGGCCACCACCCGGACTACGGCGTGGAGTACTACGAGAGGCACTTCAAGGCCATCAAGGACGCCTTCCCGCAGCTCGTCATCCACTCGCTCGGCGCGTCCGAGGTCGAGCACATGGCCCGGATCAGCGGGGTGTCGGTCGAGGAGGCCATCACCCGGATCCACGAGGCCGGCCTCGACTCCTTCGCCGGCGCCGGCGCGGAACTGCTCCCCGAGCGGCCCCGCAAGGCCATCGCCCCGCTGAAGGAGAGCGGCGAGCGCTGGCTGGAGATCATGGAGACCGCGCACCGGCTGGGCGTGGAGTCCACCTCCACCATGCTGATGGGCACGGGTGAGACGAACGCCGAGCGCATCGAACACCTGCGGATGATCCGGGACGTACAGGACCGTACGGGCGGCTTCCGTGCCTTCATCCCGTACACCTACCAGCCCGAGAACAACCACCTGAAGGGCCGCACCCAGGCGACCCTCTTCGAGTACCTGCGGATGATCGCGATCGCCCGCATCTTCCTCGACAACGTCCAGCACATCCAGGGCTCGTGGCTGACCACGGGCAAGGAGGTCGGCCAGCTGTCGCTGCACTACGGCGCGGACGACCTCGGCTCGATCATGCTGGAGGAGAACGTGGTCTCCTCGGCCGGCGCCAGGCACCGCTCCAACCGCCTGGAGATCATCGACCTGATCAGGAAGGCGGGGCGGGTGCCGGCGCAGCGCTCCACGACCTACGAGCACCTGGTCGTCCACGACGACCCGGCGAACGACCCCGTCGACGAGCGGGTGATGTCCCACATCTCGTCCACGGCGATCGAGGGCGGCACGGCCCACCCCGAGCTGAAGCTGCTGGCCTCCAACTGAGGCCGATTTGCTGACGATTCACACCGCGGACCTGCTGGTCACCGGCGATCCGCGGTGGTCGCCGATGCCCGACGGGGCGATCCTGGTCCAGGGCCGGGAGATCGCCTCCGTCGGCCCGTACGTGGAACTGGCCGCCGCGCATCCGTCGGCCCGGGTACGCCGGTGGCCGGGCCTCATCGCGCCCGGGCTGCTCAACCGGTACGGGCCCGAACTGCTGGAGCAGGCCTACCACCCCGACCCGCGCGAGGCCGGCGAACTCGGCGCCGAGCCGATCACGGACGCGGCGGCCCTGGCCGCCCTCGGCATGACCGACGCGCGGTGGGGCGCGAGCGCCCGGCGCGGCGTGCAGCGGATGCTCGCGCACGGGACGGTGGCGGTGGCGGGGGACCTGTGGCGGCCGTCCGTGGCCGACGCCGTGCACCGGGCCGGGCTGACGAGCGAGGAACGCTTCGAGGATCCCCCGGGCCCGCCGGCCCTGGACCCGCTGGCCGGGGTCCGATCCCTCGCCGAGGCGATCCTCATGCCGATCCTGCCGCACGAGGGCATGTGCGCGGACTTCGCCGTGTTCGACGTGCCGGACGAAGACGCCCTCGTCGAGCGCGGGGCGGGTACCTGCGTGGCGACGGTCGTCGAGGGCCGTTTGCTGTACCGCCGCCGCTGACCAGCGGCACCTCCCAGCGCGCAGCGCCCCGCCCGCCTTGCCCCGCGCAGGAGCACCTTCGCCCCGCCCTCCCCCGGGCAGACGCCCCGCCCGCCTCAGCCCGCGAACGCCTCCCCGAACGCCCCCGAACTCTGGCTCACCCCGCTGCAGTCGGTCGCCGCGTCGTCCGCACCGGACTCCCCGTCCGCACACCGCCGGTCCCGGAACGTGGACCACATGGACACCCAGGCCATCTCCTTCTCCTCCGCGAACTTCCGTACCTGCGCCGCGTCGGACAGCGTGAACGTCTCCCCGGCCACGTCGTTGACCCCGATCATCGAGGTGAGCGCCATCCCCCGCCACGCCCCGGCGTCCGACAACCCGAACACCTTCTTCAACTGGGCGTGCGCGGCCTCGGCGGACGTGACGGCGTAGTCGCCCATGTCACCGGCGTACGACTCGCCGTAGTTCATCGTCATCAGGTTCACCGTGGCGACCTGGACGTCATACGTGTTCGCGGACGCCAGCAGCGCGAGGCCGTCGGAGTCGAGGCCCGAGGGCATCACCGGCAGGGTGAAGGAGACCTTCAGATCCGGCCGTTGCTTCTGGAGCAGCGCTATCGCCCGTGAACGCCGTGCGACGGACGCGGAGTCGGTCAGTTCGTCGCCCTCGATGTCGAAGTCGGCCCGGCTGGAGCCGGCCGCGTCCAGGGCCCTGCCGTAGACGGTGGCCAGTTCGGCGGCGCTGTCGCAGGTCGCGGCCAGCTCCTTGCCGGACGCCCCGCCGAAGGACACACGGACGTCGGCGCCGTCCTTCTTCAGGCGCGCTGTCCGGGACTTCACGGCCGGGTCGCCGATCGCCTCGGTGCCGTTCCACGTCGGCGTGCAGCCGCTGCCATCGGAGATGACGAAGGCGAGGTTGTACGTCGACGGCGAACCGGCGGAGTCGGTGTCCGCCGCCTCGGTGGCGCTGACGTAGGGGGCGTAGGCGAGTGTCGAGGGCGAGGGCGAGCTCGCGGAACACCCTGCGATGGCGAATGCAAACGCACCGGTGACCCCGGCGATCGACGTCAGTGAATTCCTCATCGTGTTGGCACTCTCTCACGCCCCATCGCACGGAAGCGGGCGCCTCGGAAAAGACTCAGCGAAGTGCCAGGTTGCGCAGATGCTCATGGGTGTTTCACAAGAATCTGCCGGAAAAGCACACATAAAGGCCGCCTAATATCCGAGGAATGCAATCCGAACCCGCCATCGAAAGTCGCATCGCGCGGCATGGTCGCCGCCGCAAACATGGCAACGGGTCCACTGAGGGGCCCGTGTTCGTTGACTCCACCGGACGCCGTTCGAAGGTACTGCGCCGTGTCGGCCTGCTCGTCGGCGCCGTCTGCCTCGCCTACGCGGGCGTGCTCGCCGCCGCCTTCATGGGCTGGGGCACCTCCCTCAACCCGTCCTCCCTGCTGCCCTTCGGCGCCGCCGGCGACGGCCGGGCTCCGGACGGCGTACGGCCGCGGGGCGGCATCGGCCGCCAGGCCGACCTGCCGACCGGCACTCCCTCCTCCTTCTCCTCCCCACCCGCATCCGCCTCCGCAGGCGTCAACTGACCGGAGTGCAGCGGCAGTCATGACCACTCCGACATCCTCGCGCGGCCGCCGGCGCGCCCCCACCCGTATCGAACGCGCGGCAGGCAGGGCCGCGGCGCTCCAGCGTCCCCGCGTCATCCTCGCGCTTCTTCTCCTGCTGGCCCTGACCTGTGTGATGCTGCTCGACGGCTATCTGCGCGCCGAGGTCGGCGGCGACCAGCGCATACGCACGGGTGCCGGCTCCGGCAAGGTCCCCGACAAGATCCTGAACGGCGGCCCGATCCTCACCTTCCGGGGCGGACAGGCCACCACGGTCTCCGTCCCGGCCAAGACCATCGCGCTCACCTTCGACGACGGCCCGAACCCGACCTGGACCCCCAAGGTCCTGGAGATCCTGCGGAAGTACGACGTGCCCGGCACCTTCTTCCTGGTCGGCTCGATGGTGTCGCGCTATCCGGGCATCGTGAAGACGATGGTGGGGCAGGGCAACGAGGTCGGCGTCCACACCTTCACGCACGTCGACCTGTCGTACCAGAGCGATGCCCGCATCAAGCGGGAGATGGAGCAGACGCAGCTCGCCCTGGCCGGCGCGGCGGGCATCACCACGACCCTGTTCCGGGCGCCGTACTCCTCCGAGACCGACGCCATCGACAACCACAGCTGGCCCGTCTACCAGAAGCTCGGCAAGGAGGGGTACACCAGCGTCTTCGTCGACACCGACAGCGACGACTGGAAGCGGCCCGGCGTGTCGAAGATCGTCCAGTGGGCCACTCCGAAGGGCACCAAGGGCGCCTCGGTCCTCTTCCACGACGCGGGCGGTGAGCGCTCGCAGACGATCGAGGCGCTGCCGACGTACATCGAGAAGATGAAGGCGAAGGGCTACACCTTCACCACCATCAGCGGCGTCCTGGAGCAACAGCGCGCCGCCGAACGGCGGGCGGTGGTGCCGGACGTCAGCGCGGTGCCGGCCCGACAGGGTGGTCTCCAGGCCGCCCACCACACGGCCACCGGCATCACCCTCTACGAGGGCAAGGCGCTCGTCGCGGCCGTCGCCGTCGCCGAGTGGACGCTGCCGGTGCTCTCCGTCGGGCTGGCGATCGTGGGCGTGTCCGTGATGGGCCGCTTCGGGACGATGGTGATCCTGGCCCGCCGCCACCACCGACAGCGCAACAGACGCCGGTTCAGCTGGGGATTGCCGGTCGCCCGGCCGGTGAGCGTGATCGTCCCGGCGTACAACGAGAAGGAGTGCATCGCCAACACCCTGCAGTCGCTGGCGCGGAGCACCCATCCGATCGAGATCATCGTGGTCGACGACGGTTCGACCGACGGCACGTCCGAGATCGCGCGCGCGGCGGCCGAGTCGCTGGGCATGACCAACGTCCGGGTCATCCGCCAGGAGAACGCGGGCAAGCCGGCCGCGCTGAACAACGGCGTCCGGAGCGCCTCGTACGACATCGTCGTGATGATGGACGGCGACACCGTCTTCGAGCCGGAGACGGTACGGCACCTGGTGCAGCCGTTCGCCGACCCGTCCGTCGGCGCGGTCGCCGGCAACGCCAAGGTCGGCAACCGCAACACGGTCATCGGTGCCTGGCAGCACATCGAGTACGTGATGGGCTTCAACCTCGACCGGCGCATGTACGACCTGCTGCGCTGCATGCCGACGATCCCTGGCGCGATCGGCGCGTTCCGGCACGAGGCGGTGCTCGCGGTCGGCGGGATGAGCGAGGACACCCTCGCCGAGGACACCGACATCACCATCGCCCTGCACCGCGCGGGCTGGCGGGTCGTCTACCAGGAGCACGCCAAGGCCTGGACGGAGGCGCCGGGCTCGCTGAAACAGCTCTGGTCCCAGCGCTACCGCTGGTCGTACGGCACCATGCAGGCCCTGTGGAAGCACCGCAAGTCCCTGACGGACAAGGGCGCTTCGGGCCGCTTCGGCCGAGTCGGCATGCCTTTGGTAGTGATCTTCCAGATCGTCACGCCCGTCCTCGCCCCGCTGATCGACGTCTTCACCCTCTACTCGATGATCTTCGTCGACTTCCGGGCGGCCCTGCTGGCCTGGCTGGCGGTGCTGGGAATCCAGCTGACGTGCGCCGCCTACGCCTTCCGCCTGGACCGCGAGAAGTACCGCTACCTGCTGATGATGCCCCTGCAGCAACTGGCCTACCGCCAGATGATGTACCTCGTCCTGATCCACTCCTGCATCACCGCCCTCACCGGCGGCCGCCTGCGCTGGCAGAAGCTCAAGCGCACGGGCGAGGTCGGGACTCCGGCGGGGATGAGCTGAGATGGGAGCACACAGCAGAACCGCGGGCGTTCCCGTCGCAGGACCGTCCCACCCCGAGCCCGCCGGACGGGACCGCTACTTCGACACCCTCAGGGCCCTGGCGCTGATCAGGGTCGTGACGTACCACACCTTCGGCTGGGCCTGGTGCGGTCTCTTCTTCCCCTCCATGGGCGTCATGTTCGCCCTCGCCGGCACCCTGATGGCGAAGTCCCTTCAGCGCCCGACGCTGTCGGTCCTGAGGAGCCGGCTCAGAAGGCTCCTGCCGCCCTTCTGGTTCTGGGGCTTCTTCGTGGTGCTCGCCATGCTCATCCACGACTGGATGCCGGGCTGGCAGATCGTCTACTGGGTCGTGCCGCTCGGCGACCCACCGGGCAACGCGTGGGGCGAGCAGGCCTGGGAGATCCTCTGGTACCTGCGCACCTACCTGTGGTTCGTCCTGCTCTCCCCGGCCCTGCTGTGGATCTTCCGCAAGGCGCCGGTCCCCGTGCTGCTTCTCTCCCTCACTCCCGTCCTGGTCCTGAACTTCCTCTGGTCGGGTCCGGACAACCGCTTCGGCAGCGCCCTGTGGGACCTGTCGACGTACCTCTTCTGCTGGATCCTCGGCTTCGCCCACCGCGACGGCGTGCTCCAGCGGACGAGACCGGCGCTCGTCTGCGTCCTGTCGTGTGCCGCGATGGCCTACGGCGCCTGGTACGCCTTCTTCCACCAGGCCGACTTCGGCACCTACGACCTCGACGAGAACCCCCTCGCCCAGGCCTTCTGGTCGGCGGGCTTCGTGACGCTGCTGATGTGGGCGAAGACGTACTTCCGGATCGACTTCGCCCGGCTCACCCGGTTCCGGCGGCTGGACCGTACGGTCACCGTCTTCAACGCGCGCGCGGTGACGATCTACCTCTGGCACGAGATCGCCCTGGTCCTGGCCGTCCCGCTGATCGACCGGTTCTGGAACGTGCCCGCCTTCGAGAGGTACCTGCCGCTGGACAGCCAGTGGTTCATGTTCGGCATCGGCTGGATCCTGATCGCCGTCCTCGTGCTGCTGTGCGGCTGGGTGGAGGACGTCGCGGCACGAAGGCAACCCAGGCTCCTGCCGTGAGGGCGGGCTGCAAGAATGGCCGGGTGACCCGCGCTTCCCTGAACAAGCAGCCGCACGAAGTCGCCTCGATGTTCGACGACGTGGCGGAACGGTACGACCTGACCAACGACGTGCTGTCGCTCGGCCAGGACCGGGTGTGGCGCAAGGAGGTGGCGAAGGCCGTCGACGCGCGCCCCGCGCAGAAGGTCCTCGACCTGGCCGCCGGTACGGCCACCTCCTCGCTGCCCTTCGCGCGGACGGGCGCGTACGTCGTCCCGTGCGACTTCTCGCTCGGGATGCTGCAGGTCGGCAAGAAGAAGCACACCTGGCTGCCGTTCACGGCCGGCGACGCGACGCGGCTGCCGTTCAAGGACGACACCTTCGACGCGGTGTCGATCTCCTTCGGGCTGCGCAACGTCCAGGACACGGACGCGGCGCTGCGGGAGATGTACCGGGTGACCCGGCCCGGCGGACGGGTGGTGATCTGCGAGTTCTCGCACCCGACCTGGGCGCCCTTCAGGACCGTCTACACCGAGTACCTGATGCGTGCGCTGCCGCCGGTCGCGCGGGCGGTCTCCTCGAACCCGGACGCCTATGTCTACCTCGCCGAGTCCATCCGCGCCTGGCCCGACCAGCCCGCCCTCGCCGAACGGCTGCGCAAGGCGGGCTGGTCGAAGGTGGCCTGGCGCAACCTCACCGGCGGCGTCGTCGCGTTGCACCGGGGCTTCAAGGAGAGCTGAGGCCCTTTACGGCGCCTAGCGGTTGATCGTCTCGAAGGCGTCCCCGGGCTCACCGAGCTCGCGCTGCAGTCCGCCCCTGGGCGGTCGTGGGATGCGTGGCTCGCGCACGCCTCCGCCGCCCTCTCCCTCACCGAAGTCGAGCCACACGTACACCATGGAGTCCCGGGGCACCTCGGCGCCGGGCTGCGGGTACTGGCGTACGACGTAGTCGACGACCGCGAGGTGGAAGTCCGGGCGGTCCGGCGCGTTGAGGAACAGGCCCTGCGCCTGGGCCGTCTCGCGCGCGTCCACGGCCATCAGTCCGACCAGCCGCGGCACGCGCACTTCGGGTGTTTTGGGTGTTATGCGCACAGATGTCACCCCCAGCGGTACTGGAAGGGTAACTCCCGTGCGCCCCGGCCGGAAGGAGTCGGTGTCTTTCTGTGACAGATGACTACTCTGGGTGATCGAGACTCAGTCGGAAGCACAGGGCGTCTTCGTCCAGGGTGGGATGCGGATAGGTCTCCGCCGGGCGCATGCCGAGCCGCCGGGTCACCGCGATCGACCGCTCGTTTCCCGGCCGGACCATCGCCACCACCTCCTTGACCCCGGCCGTCCGCACCCGCTGCAGCGTCTCGCGCGCGGCCGCGGTGACGTACCCCTTGCCCCAGTGCGCGCGGCCGAGCCGCCAGCCGATCTCTACCTCGCCGGCCGGACCCCACTTTGGCTGCCAGGGCTGCGCTCCGGTGAAGCCGATGACCTCACCGGACTCCTCCAGCATGCTCCACAGGCAGAAGCCGAGTTCGGCGTCGTGCCGCCGCTGCCGCGCGGTGAGTTCCTCGTAGACCGACAGCGCGGCCGGTCTGCCGCCGTAGAACTCCATGACCTCGGGGTCGTCGAAGACCCGGTGCCAGGCGATCGCGTCCTCATGGGTGGGAACGCGCAGCCGTACCGCGGGGAGAGGTCGGTTCACAGGGCAGCCCTTCAGCCGGGTGATCAATTCTGCTGAATAGACTGCCCATGTCCAGTGCCGGTCGGCACTCAGATTTCGAACTTGGGGAGATCCCGCCGTGACCGTCGAGACCGAGCCCCTCTCCGAGAACACCGCCGATGTGATCGTCGTGGGCGCGGGGCCGGCCGGCTCCACGACCGCGTACCACCTCGCCAAGGCCGGCCTCGACGTCCTGCTCCTGGAGAAGACCGAGTTCCCGCGCGAGAAGGTGTGCGGCGACGGCCTCACCCCGCGTGCGGTCAAGCAGCTCGTCGCCATGGGCATCGACATCTCCGAGGAGGCCGGCTGGCTGCGCAACAAGGGCCTGCGCATCATCGGCGGCGGCGTCCGCCTCCAGCTGGACTGGCCGGAACTGGCCTCCTACCCGAACTACGGACTCGTCCGCAAGCGCGACGACTTCGACGAGCAGCTCGCCCGCAACGCCCAGAAGGCGGGGGCGCGGTTGTTCGAGCGCTGCAACGTGAGCGGGCCGGTCATCGACGACCGTGCCGGCCGCATCACCGGTGTCACCGCCAAGCTGGGCGAGGAGAAGCGCGAGGTCACCTTCCAGGCGCCGCTGGTGGTGGCCGCCGACGGCAACTCCACCCGCCTGTCCCTCGCGATGGGCCTGCACCGCCGCGAGGACCGCCCGATGGGCGTCGCGGTGCGCACCTACTTCACCTCGCCCCGCCACGACGACGACTACCTGGAGTCCTGGCTGGAACTGTGGGACCGCCGCAGCCCCCAGGACCGGCTGCTGCCCGGCTACGGCTGGATCTTCGGCATGGGCGACGGCACCTCGAACGTCGGCCTGGGTGTGCTGAACACCTCCGCCTCCTTCAAGGAGCTGGACTGGCGCGAGATCCTCAAGGCCTGGTGCGCCTCCATGCCCGAGGACTGGGGGTACACCCCCGAGAACATGACCGGCCCCATCCGTGGCGCCGCCCTGCCCATGGCCTTCAACCGCCAGCCCCACTACACGCGCGGCCTGCTGCTCGTCGGTGACGCCGGCGGCCTGGTGAACCCCTTCAACGGCGAGGGCATCGCCTACGCCATGGAGTCCGGCCAGATCGCCGCCGACGTCATCGTCCAGGCCCACGCGCGGGCCACGTCCGCCCAGCGCGAGATCGCCCTGCAGCGCTACCCGCGCGTCCTGAAGGACACCTACGGCGGCTACTACACGCTCGGCCGCGCCTTCGTGAAGCTCATCGGAAACCCGAAGGTCATGCAGATCGCGGCCCAGCGCGGCCTCACCCACCCGATGCTGATGAAGTTCACCCTCAAGCTCCTCGCGAACCTCACCGACCCCACGGGCGGCGACGCGATGGACCGCATCATCAACGGCCTGAGCAAGGTGGCCCCGAAGGCGTGAGCCCTTTCTAGGCCCGGCTCAGCTCCTTGGCGCGGGCGGCCCGGCGGGCGAACACCTCGTCCCGTCGGTCCGCCATCTGCCGCAGCGCGTCCTTTTTCTCCCGCTTGGAGAGCCGATCCAGGTAGATGTACCCGTTGGTGTGGTCGGTCTCGTGGATGAGGCAGCGCGCGACGTACCCCGTGCCCTCGATGACAACGGGGTTGCCGTCCTTGTCCTGCCCGCGCACGACGGCCCGGTCCGGCCGCGGTACGGCCATCACGGCACCCGGAACCGACAGACAGCCTTCGCCCTCGTCCAGCAACCGGCGCCCGCTCGTGGGCGTTTCGAGCACCGGGTTGACGATGTGCCCGACATGCCGGACTCCCTCATCATCGGGGCAGTCGTACACGAAAAGCCGCAGATCGACCCCCACCTGATTCGCCGCGAGCCCCGCTCCTTCGGCGACATACAGGGTGAGGAACATGTCGTCGACGAGTGCGGCGAGGTCGGGTCCGAACTCCGTGACGTCCCGGCACGGCTTGTGCAGGACCTCCTCGCCGACCTCGGTGATCCGGCGCACCGCGCCGCGCCCGGCCTCGGGGGCGTGGCGGGGGTAGTAGTCGGCGGGCCTTCCCTGTACGAACACGCGTGGCATGCCGTGGTCTCCTTCGCTCATGGCCGGACCGCCGGACGGCGGCCCGAGCAGAGCATGTCAGGAGCGGCGCTCCGTGGCGCCGGGAACGACGCAAGGGCCGCTGCCCCCGAGCGGCTGCGGCCCTATCGCGCGTGAGAGGTGCGTGGTGCGGTCAGAGCACCCGCACGGCGCCGGTCGGCGGGTCGTACGACAGCGGCTTCTCGACGATGCCGGTGGAGGGGTTCTGCGCGCCGACGAACATACCGTCGCCGACATACACCGCCACGTGGTACGCGCTGCCCGCGCTGCCCCAGTAGAGGATGTCGCCCGGCTGCAGGTTGCTCAGCGAGACCTGCGTGCCGGCGGTCGACTGGTCCTGGGAGACGCGCGGCAGGCTGACGCCGATCTGCTTGAAGGCGGCCTGCACCAGGCCGGAGCAGTCGTAGGCGCTCGGGCCGGAGGCGCCCAGGACGTAGGACTTGCCGATCTGCGCCTTCACGAAGGAGATGACGGCCGCGGCGGAACCGGTGGCCGTGCTCGTGGAGGTGCTGCCGCTGTCCGTGGCGGCGAGCGTCGTCCGCGCCGCGGTGCGCGAGGCACGCTCGGCGGCGGCCTTGCGGGCGGCCTCCTCGGCCTTCTTCTTGGCCTCGGCGGCCTTCTGCTTCGCCTCCGCGAGGTCCGCCTTGGCCTGCTTCGCGGCCTTTGCGGCGGCCGCGTCACGCTCGGCCTGCAGCTGGTAGTTCGCGGCGGCCTGCTGGGTGGCGTCCGCGGACTTGGCGGCCTGAGCGGCCAGGTCGGCCGTCAGGGTGGGCAGTTCGAGGGTCTGCGTCACCGGCTCGGCAGCGTTCGCCGAGCCGGACGCGCCGGCGACTGCCAGGGTGCTGAGGACGCCACCGGCAACTCCGGCCCGCATCGCGAGAGTGGACGCGCTGCGGCGGGGCTTCCGGTGGCTGCGTATGTGAGCGGTGTGGGACATGGGAACAACCGGTATCAGGGGCTCCTTCATATCTTCAAGAAACGTGTGCTGCGCCACAGTTGCTCAATCGAGACCTGAAATCCCGGGTGCGTCGCTCTTTATTGACGCCGTAACGGACATTGCGGACGCCCGTGATCAAGGGCTTGATCACGGTCTTTGATCATTACGTCCGAATTGCCCCCCGCCTACCACTGGTTGGGGTTGTTGGCCAAGCCCGGTTCTCAGGTGCCTCTCATTGATGTGGCGGAGGTCACGGAACGGTCACCGGAAACGCGGCGTCCCGTGCGCGAGGAGCTCGTGAACGCGTGCACGCGTCCGGACCCGCGTCCACATCGCGTCCCGCACCTCCCCCTGATGTGTGAACGCGTCCCTCTATCAGGCACCCACGTCCAGCACCAATTTGCATGCGCCGGAACCCTCTTGATATGGAGACGCACCCTCCGGCCTGCGATGACGAGCAAGAATGTCACTTCTCGTGATCAACTGAACGCTTCGCGTATGAAGATCACTCATAATCCGACTTCATGATCCTTCGTCAGGTGGTGGAGATCACAAAGCTCGTGCAATACCCCGTGTCGCAGATCACAGAGTGACGGGCATAAGATGCGTGGCAACTGGGCTTGTGACCTGCTTCACATGTTCTCGATCTTCGCCCGGGACGGCGGGGCTCGTGGGGCCTGTGAGGCGGAAGTGAGCGCAGTGCACCAGTGCAACCGCCAGCAGTCAGTGCCGACTGAGAGGAGCGAGGAGCGGTGAACGCGTATGCGCCCATCCTCGTACTGGGAGCCCTCGGGGCAGGCTTTGCGATCTTCTCCGTGGTCATGGCCACGCTGATCGGTCCGAAGCGGTACAACCGCGCCAAGCTCGAGGCCTACGAGTGCGGTATCGAGCCGACCCCCACGCCGGCCGGCGGCGGGCGCTTCCCCATCAAGTACTACCTGACGGCGATGCTCTTCATCGTCTTCGACATCGAGATCGTCTTCCTCTACCCCTGGGCCGTCACGTTCGACGCCCTGGGGATCTTCGGGCTCGTGGAGATGCTGCTCTTCGTGCTCACCGTCTTCGTCGCGTACGCGTACGTATGGCGGCGCGGCGGCCTGGAATGGGACTGAGGGGCCTTAGGACATGGGACTCGAAGAAAAGCTGCCGAGCGGCTTCCTGCTGACCACCGTCGAGCAGGCCGCGGGCTGGGTGCGCAAGGCGTCCGTCTTCCCGGCCACCTTCGGCCTCGCCTGCTGCGCCATCGAGATGATGACCACCGGCGCCGGCCGGTACGACCTGGCGCGCTTCGGCATGGAGGTCTTCCGCGGCTCACCGCGCCAGGCCGACCTGATGATCGTCGCCGGCCGGGTCAGTCAGAAGATGGCGCCGGTGCTCCGGCAGGTCTACGACCAGATGCCCAACCCGAAATGGGTGATCTCCATGGGCGTCTGCGCCTCCTCGGGCGGCATGTTCAACAACTACGCGATCGTCCAGGGCGTCGACCACATCGTCCCGGTGGACATCTACCTGCCGGGCTGCCCGCCCCGCCCCGAGATGCTGATGGACGCGATCCTCAAGCTCCACCAGAAGATCCAGTCCGCCAAGCTCGGCGTCAACGCCGAGGAGGCCGCCCGCGAGGCGGAGGAAGCGGCGCTCAAGGCCCTGCCCACGATCGAGATGAAGGGGCTGCTGCGGTGAGCGACGCGAACGGCAACGGCATGGGCGGCGTGAACGGGTCCGCGAACGGGGTGAACCCCGAGAAGGACCTCTCCGCCTCCAACCTCCCCGGCCAGCGCGGCCAGGGCGGCGAGGAGATCCGCGTCCAGCGCGGCATGTTCGGCGCCAACAACGGCGGCGACACCTCCGGCTACGGCGGCCTGGTCCGCTCGGTCCGACTCCCGGGGCCGGCGGCCCGCCCCTACGGCGGCTGGTTCGACGAGGTCGCCGATGAGCTGGAGGGCGCCCTGGAGGAACAGGGACTCCTCCCGGAGAACGCCATCGAGAAGACGGTCGTCGACCGCGGCGAGCTCACCTTCCACATCGAGCGTGAGCACCTGCTCCGTGTCGCGCGCACCCTGCGCGACGACCCGGCCCTGCGCTTCGAACTGTGCACCGGCGTCAGCGGCGTCCACTACCCGCACGACAAGGGCCGCGAGCTGCACGCCGTCTACCACCTGCGCTCGATCACCCACAACCGGCTGATCCGCCTCGAAGTCAGCGCCCCCGACGCCGACCCGCGCATCCCGTCCCTCGTCTCGGTCTATCCGACGAACGACTGGCACGAGCGCGAGACCTACGACTTCTTCGGAATCGTCTTCGACGGTCACCCGGCCCTGACGCGGATCATGATGCCGGACGACTGGCAGGGCCACCCGCAGCGCAAGGACTACCCCCTCGGCGGCATCCCCGTCGAGTACAAGGGCGCCCAGATCCCGGCTCCGGACCAGCGGAGGTCGTACTCGTGAGCAGCACCCAGTCAGCAGCCGCCCGGGAAACCACCGAGGGCACCGTCTACACGGTCACCGGTGGCGACTGGGACGAGGTCGTCCAGTCCGCGACCCGCGCGGACGACGAACGCATCGTCGTCAACATGGGTCCCCAGCACCCCTCCACCCATGGAGTGCTCCGCCTGATCCTGGAGATCGAGGGCGAGACGGTCACCGAGGCCCGTTGCGGCATCGGCTATCTGCACACCGGCATCGAGAAGAACCTCGAGTACCGCACGTGGACGCAGGGCACCACCTTCGTCACGCGCATGGACTACCTGACGTCGTTCTTCAACGAGACCGCCTACTGCCTCGCCGTCGAGAAACTCCTCGGCATCGAGGACGACATCACCGAGCGCGCCAAGATCATCCGAGTGCTCCTGATGGAGCTGAACCGGATGTCCTCCCACCTGGTGTGCATCGCCACCGGCGGCATGGAGCTCGGGGCCACCACGATCATGATCTACGGCTTCCGTGATCGTGAAATGATTCTCGACCTCTACGAGCTCATCACGGGCCTGAGGATGAACCACGCGTACATCCGCCCCGGCGGACTCGCCCAGGACCTGCCGCCCGGCGCGGTGGACCAGATCCGCGAGTTCGTGAAGAAGATGAAGAAGAACCTCCCGGAGTACGACAAGCTCGCCACCGGCAACCCCATCTTCAAGGCCCGCATGCAGGACATCGGCTACCTCGACCTGGCCGGCTGCATGGCCCTCGGCGCCACCGGCCCCATCCTGCGCTCCACAGGCCTGCCGCACGACCTGCGCAAGACCCAGCCGTACTGCGACTACGAGACGTACGACTTCGAGATCCCGACCGCCGACAGCTGCGACGCCTACGGCCGCTTCCTGGTCCGCCTGGAGGAGATGCGCCAGTCGCTCAGGATCGTCGAGCAGTGCCTGGACCGGCTCCAGCCCGGCCCGGTCATGGTCGCCGACAAGAAGATCGCCTGGCCCGCCCAGCTCGCTCTCGGACCGGACGGACTCGGCAACTCCCTCGACCACATCAAGAAGATCATGGGTACCTCCATGGAGGCCCTGATCCACCACTTCAAGCTCGTCACCGAGGGCTTCCGCGTCCCGCCGGGACAGGCGTACGCGGCCGTCGAATCCCCCAAGGGCGAACTCGGCGTGCACGCCGTCTCCGACGGCGGCACCCGCCCCTACCGGGTCCACTTCCGCGACCCGTCCTTCACCAACCTGCAGGCCATGGCGGCGATGTGCGAGGGCGGCCAGGTCGCCGACGTCATCGTCGCCGTCGCGTCCATCGACCCCGTGATGGGAGGCGTCGACCGGTGACCACCTCTTCTTCGGAGCGGGGCGTCAGCCTGGGCATGCCCGAACTGCCCGCGCCCGCCTACCCGGACGACGTCCGGGCCCGGCTGGAGGCGGACGCGCGCGAGGTCATCGCGCGCTACCCGGACTCCCGGTCCGCCCTGCTTCCGCTGCTTCACCTCGTGCAGTCGGAGGAGGGCCATGTCACGCGCACCGGAATGCAGTTCTGCGCGGACATGCTGGACCTGACCACGGCCGAGGTCACCGCCGTCGCCACCTTCTACACCATGTACCGGCGCAAGCCGTCCGGCGACTACCAGGTGGGCGTGTGCACCAACACGCTGTGCGCGGTGATGGGCGGAGACGCGATCTTCGAGACCCTTCAGGAGCACCTGGGCGTCGGCAACGGCGAGACCACCGACGACGGCAAGGTCACGCTGGAGCACATCGAGTGCAACGCGGCCTGCGACTACGCGCCGGTCGTGATGGTCAACTGGGAGTTCTTCGACAACCAGACGCCGGGCAGCGCCAAGCGCCTGGTCGACGACCTGCGCGCGGGACGGCCCGTACAGCCCACGCGCGGGGCGCGGCTGTGCACGTTCAAGGAGACCGCGCGGATCCTGGCCGGCTTCCCCGACGAGCGGCCCGGGGCCGTCGAGGAGGGCGGAGGTGCGGGACCGGCGTCGCTGGTGGGCCTTCGCCTGGCAAGGGGAGAGGCCGCACCCGCGCGCGTGGTCCATCCGCGCGGAGGTCCCCACGAGGAACCGCAGGGCAAGGTGCACGAGCCGTCGCCGGCCGAACACCTCAGTTCCCATGACGCGCCGCTGGATACATCGGCCTCCGACCCGGCCCATCCGGCAGGGCCTACCGCCGAGGAGGGGGAGTGATGACCGTGGTACCCGAGGTCAAGGACACGAGCCCCGAGAAGCTGCTCGCACCCGTGCTGTCGGCCTTCTGGGACGAGGACCGGTCCTGGACTCTGGACGTCTACCAGAGGCACGAGGGGTACGAGGGGCTCCGCAAGGCGCTCGCCATGTCACCGGACGACGTGATCGCGTACGTCAAGGAGTCCGGTCTGCGCGGCCGCGGCGGCGCGGGGTTCCCGACCGGAATGAAGTGGCAGTTCATTCCGCAGGGTGATGGAAAACCGCACTATCTAGTTGTCAACGCCGACGAATCGGAGCCCGGGACCTGCAAGGACATCCCGCTCCTCTTCGCGAACCCGCACAGCCTCATCGAGGGCATTGTGATCGCGTGTTATGCCATCAGGTCGTCGCATGCCTTCATCTATCTGCGTGGTGAAGTCGTCCCCGTCCTGCGGCGGTTGCACGAGGCCGTGCGCGAGGCCTACGCGGCGGGCTACCTCGGCGAGAACATCCTGGGCAGCGGGCTGGACCTGAAGCTCACCGTGCACGCGGGCGCCGGCGCGTACATCTGCGGTGAGGAGACCGCACTGCTGGACTCGCTCGAAGGCCGCCGTGGTCAACCGCGGCTCCGTCCCCCCTTCCCTGCGGTGGAAGGCCTCTACGCCTGTCCGACTGTTGTGAACAACGTCGAGTCGATCGCGTCGGTTCCCGCGATCCTGAAAAACGGGAAAGACTGGTTCAGGTCGATGGGCAGCGAGAAGTCCCCGGGCTTCACGCTCTACTCGCTCAGCGGCCATGTCGCCAGCCCCGGCCAGTACGAGGCCCCGCTCGGTATCACGCTCCGCCAACTCCTCGACATGAGCGGCGGCATGCGGACCGGGCACCGCCTGAAGTTCTGGACGCCGGGCGGCTCCTCGACGCCGATGTTCACCGACGAGCACCTCGACGTCCCTCTTGATTACGAAGGAGTGGGCGCCGCGGGTTCCATGCTCGGCACGAAAGCCCTGCAGTGCTTCGACGAGACGACCTGCGTGGTGCGGGCGGTGACCCGCTGGACCGAGTTCTACGCCCACGAGTCCTGCGGCAAGTGCACGCCCTGCCGCGAAGGGACGTACTGGCTGGTGCAGTTGCTGCGGGACATCGAGGCAGGCAAGGGCACCATGCCCGACCTCGACAAGCTCGCCGACATCGCCGACAACATCAACGGCAAGTCGTTCTGCGCCCTCGGTGACGGCGCCGCGTCCCCGATCTTCTCCTCGCTGAAGTACTTCCGCGAGGAGTACGAGCAGCACATCACGGGCCGGGGCTGTCCCTTCGACCCGGACAAGTCGACGGCCTGGGCGGACCGCCCGGAGGTGAACGCATGACCGTGACCACCAGTGCTCCCACGGGTGGGGGACAGGCGGCGGTCCCGCCGGAAGACCTCGTCACGCTGACGATCGACGGCATCGAGATCAGCGTGCCCAAGGGCACCCTGGTCATCCGGGCCGCCGAGCAGCTCGGCATCGAGGTTCCCCGGTTCTGCGACCACCCCCTGCTCGATCCCGCCGGCGCCTGCCGTCAGTGCATCGTCGAGGTCGAGGGCCAGCGCAAGCCGATGGCGTCCTGCACCATCACCTGCACCGACGGCATGGTGGTGAAGACCCAGCTCACCTCGCCGGTCGCCGAGAAGGCCCAGCAGGGTGTGATGGAGCTGCTGCTCATCAACCACCCGTTGGACTGCCCGGTCTGCGACAAGGGCGGCGAGTGCCCGCTGCAGAACCAGGCCATGTCGCACGGCAACGCCGAGTCCCGCTTCGAAGGCAAGAAGCGCACCTACGAAAAGCCCGTACCGATCTCCACGCAGGTGCTGCTCGACCGCGAGCGGTGCGTGCTGTGCGCCCGCTGCACCCGCTTCTCCAACCAGATCGCGGGCGACCCGATGATCGAGCTGATCGAGCGGGGCGCACTCCAGCAGGTCGGCACCGGCGAGGGCGACCCGTTCGAGTCGTACTTCTCCGGCAACACCATCCAGATCTGCCCGGTCGGCGCGCTCACCTCGGCGGCCTACCGGTTCCGCTCCCGCCCCTTCGACCTCGTCTCCTCGCCGTCG
The DNA here is from genome assembly GCF_040680215.1 of Streptomyces sp. NPDC052107. NCBI lineage: Bacteria > Bacillati > Actinomycetota > Actinomycetes > Kitasatosporales > Streptomycetaceae > Streptomyces > Streptomyces sp. NPDC052107. Next base: position 62,100 of record NZ_JBFAWG010000015.1, on the reverse strand, counting down.
GTCTGCGAGCACTGCTCCGGCGGCTGTGCCACCCGCACCGACCACCGGCGCGGCAAGGTCATGCGCCGGCTCGCCGAGAACGACCCCGAGGTCAACGAGGAGTGGATCTGCGACAAGGGACGCTTCGCGTTCCGGTACGCGCAGATGAAGGACCGCCTGGACACCCCGCTCGTCCGAAACGCCGACGGCGTCCTGGAACCCGCGTCCTGGCCGGAAGCCCTGGAGGCGGCCGCCCAGGGCCTGACCGCCGCTCGTTCCCGGGCCGGCGTCCTCATCGGCGGCCGGCTGACGGTCGAGGACGCCTACGCGTACAGCAAGTTCGCGCGCGTGGCGCTCGACACCAACGACATCGACTTCCGCGCGCGCGTGCACAGCGGCGAGGAGGCAGACTTCCTGGCCTCCCGGGTGGCAGGCCGCGGCCGGGACCTCGACGGTACGGGCGTCACCTACACCTCCCTGGAGAAGGCGCCCGCAGTCCTGCTGGTCGGCTTCGAGTCGGAGGAGGAGGCGCCCGGCGTCTTCCTGCGACTGCGCAAGGCCTGGCGCAAGCGCAAGCAGAAGGTGTTCGCGCTGGCCACACACGCCACCCGGGGCCTGCAGAAGGCGGGCGGCACCCTGCTGCCGGCCGCGCCCGGCACCGAGACCGAGTGGCTGGACGCCCTCGCGAGCGGCGTCGGCCTGGAGGAGCCCGGCACCCGTGCCGCCGAGGCGCTGCGCACCGAGGGCGCGGTCATCGCCGTCGGTGAGCGGCTCGCCGCGGTGGCCGGCGGCCTCACCGCCGCCGTACGCGCCGCCGCCGCGACCGGCGCCCAGCTGGTGTGGATCCCGCGCCGGGCCGGTGAGCGCGGTGCCGTCGAGGTGGGCGCGCTGCCGTCGCTGCTGCCGGGCGGCCGTCCGGCGACCGACCCGCGTGCGCGGGAGGAGGTCGCCGCCGTCTGGGGGCTCGCCGAACTCCCGCTGCGCTACGGCCGCGACACCCACCACATCGTCGAGGCCGCCGCCACCGGCGAACTGTCGGCCCTCGTGGTCGCCGGAGTGGAGGTCGCCGACCTGCCCGACCCGGCACGCGCGCGGGAGGCACTCGACAGCGTCGGCTTCCTGGTGTCGCTGGAGCTGCGGCCCAGCGAGATCACCGAGCACGCCCATGTCGTCCTGCCGGTGGCCGCGGTCGCCGAGAAGGCGGGCACCTTCCTCAACTGGGAAGGCAGGGTGCGGTTCTTCGACGCCGCCCTCAAGCCCGACCAGATGACCCGTCGCCTGGCACCGACCGACGCGCGCGTGCTGCAGATGCTGGCCGACGCCATGGATGTCCACCTGGGCCTGCCGGATCTGCGCACCACGCGTGCGGAGATCGACCGGCTCGGCTCCTGGGACGGCCCGCGCGCCTCCGCCCCCCAGGAGTCCGCGGGCGCGCTGCCCCGCCCCGCCGCCGGCGAGGCCGTACTCGCCGGGCACCGGCTCCTCCTCGACCAGGGCGTCCTCCAGGAGGGCGACGACGCGCTCGCCGGAACCCGGCACGCCGCACACGCGCGCGTGTCGGCGGCGACGGCGGCCGAGGCGGGCGTCAAGGAAGGCGGCGCCCTCGCCGTCACCGGCCCCGCCGGCACCGTCGAACTGCCGCTGCGGATCACCGAGATGCCCGACCGGGTGGTCTGGCTTCCGCTGAACTCCGTCGGCGCCGGCGTCGCCTCCGACACCGGGGCACGGCCCGGCTCACTCGTCCGCATCGGCCCGGCGGCATCCGCCGAACAGGCCCCCAAGGAGGTGGAGGCATGAGCCCGTACCTCGCAGCTGAAGACCTCTCGATGTTCGGCCGCGACCCCTGGTGGCTGGTCGTCATCAAGGCCGTGTTCTGCTTCGCCTTCCTGATGGTGACCGTGCTGTTCTCCATCGTCTGGGAGCGCAAGGTCGTCGCCTGGATGCAGCTGCGCATCGGCCCGAACCGGCACGGCCCCTGGGGCATGCTCCAGTCGCTCGCCGACGGCGTGAAGCTGATGCTCAAGGAAGACATCATCGTCAAGCGCGCCGACAAGGTGGTCTACGTCCTGGCGCCGATCGTCGCGGCCATCCCGGCCTTCATGGCGATCGCGGTGATCCCCTTCGGCCCGGCCGACAACGAGATCTCGATCTTCGGCACCCGCACCACGATGCAGCTGACCGACCTGCCGATCGCGATGCTCTACATCCTCGCGATCGCCTCCGTCGGCATCTACGGCATCGTCCTTGCGGGCTGGAGTTCCGGATCCACCTACCCGCTCCTCGGCGGCCTGCGCTCCTGCGCGCAGATGATCTCCTACGAGATCGCCATGGGCGCCGCGTTCGCCTCCGTGTTCCTGTACTCGGGGTCGATGTCGACGTCCACGATCGTCGAGCAGCAGCACGACCGCTGGTACATCCTGCTGCTGCCGGTCTCGTTCATCCTCTACATCGTCACGATGGTCGGCGAGACCAACCGCGCCCCCTTCGACATGCCGGAGTCCGAGGGCGACCTGGTCGGCGGCTTCAACACCGAGTACTCGTCCATCAAGTTCGCGATGTTCATGCTCGCCGAGTACGTGAACATGGTGACGGTGTCGGCCGTGTCGACCACGCTGTTCCTCGGCGGCTGGCGCGCCCCCTGGCCGATCAGCTCCGTCTGGGAGGGCGCGAACCACGGCTGGTGGCCGCTGCTCTGGTTCGTGATCAAGGTCCAGCTGCTGCTGTTCTTCTTCATCTGGCTGCGCGGCACGCTCCCTCGCGTCCGCTACGACCAGCTGATGAAGCTCGGCTGGAAGGTCCTCATCCCGGTCTCCGTGACCTGGCTGATGCTCGTGGCGACCGTACGGGTCCTGCGTAACGAGCACTACGACTTCCCGAGCATCGCACTACCGGTCGTCGGCGCGGTTCTCGCCCTGCCGGTGATCTCCTTCGTCGTCGACATGTTCCGGGAGAAGGCCAAGGCGGCCGAGCAGCCCGCCGCCGAGGAGGCCGGATTCGACGCGATGGCGGGCGGATTCCCCGTACCGCCGCTGCCCGGACAGGAGTTGCCGCCGGTGCCCAGGCGCCGCTCGCGCCGTGAGCGGGAGCTGATTGTCAGTGGTGGGTCGGACACCGTCAGTGACGGATCTTCGGATGGAAAGGAGGCGTCCGATGGCTGAGGAGCCCAAGGAGACCAAGCCCGGTTTCCAGAATCCCGTGGCCGGCTTCGGCGTGACCTTCAAGGCCATGTTCAAGAAGCGGCTGACCGAGCAGTACCCGGAGCAGAAGAAGACCACGGCTCCGCGGTTCCACGGACGGCACCAGCTCAACCGCCATCCGGACGGCCTGGAGAAGTGCGTCGGCTGCGAGCTGTGCGCCTGGGCCTGCCCCGCCGACGCCATCTACGTGGAGGGCGCCGACAACACCGACGAGGAACGCTACTCGCCGGGCGAGCGGTACGGTCGCGTCTACCAGATCAACTACGCCCGCTGCATCCTGTGCGGCCTGTGCATCGAGGCGTGCCCCACGCGCGCGCTGACGATGACCAACGAGTTCGAACTTGCCGACTCCAGCCGCGCCAACCTCATCTACACCAAGGAACAGCTCCTCGCCGGCCTCGAAGAGGGCATGGTCGACACACCGCACGCGATCTTCCCGGGGACCGACGAGCAGGACTACTACCGGGGCCTGGTGACCCAGGCCGCGCCCGGCACGGTCCGCCAGACCGCCGTCTCCAAGGGCGATAAGCCGGAAGACCAGGAGGTGGACGCATGAGCCCACAGCTCGCCGCCTACACCACCTCCACCGGTGAGGCCTTCCAGTTCTGGGTCCTCGGCACCGTCGCGGTGATCGGCGCCCTGGGCACCGTCTTCATGAAGAAGGCCGTGCACAGCGCGCTCTGCCTGGCCGGGACCATGATCGTCCTGGCGGTGTTCTACCTCGCCAACGGCGCCTACTTCCTGGGCATCGTGCAGATCGTCGTCTACACCGGCGCGATCATGATGCTGTTCCTGTTCGTGGTGATGCTCGTCGGCGTCACGGCCGCGGACTCGCTGAAGGAGACCATCAAGGGCCAGCGCTGGCTCGCCCTTCTGTGTGGGGTCGGCTTCGGCGTCCTGCTGCTCGCCGGCATCGGGAACGCCTCCCTGAAGGAGTTCGCCGGCACCGGCCGGGCGAACGCGAACGGCAATGTGGAGGGCCTCGCCTCCCTCATCTTCACCAAGTACGTCTTCGCCTTCGAAATCACCGGCGCCCTGCTGATCACGGCCGCCGTCGGTGCCATGGTGCTCACCCACCGCGAGCGCACCGAGCGTGCCAAGACCCAGCGCGAGCTGTCCGAACAGCGCGTCCGCGAGGGCACGTACGTGCCGCCGCTGCCCGCCCCCGGTGTCTACGCCCGGCACAACGCCGTCGACATCGCGGGCCTGCTCCCCGACGGCACCCCGTCCGAGCTGACCGTCAGCAAGACGCTGCGCGAGCGCGGCCAGATCCGTGACGTGTCCGCGGAGGCACTCAACGACCTGCGGGCGCTGGAGCAGCGCGCGGAGGAACGCCTGGAGCGCACGGGGATCGAACCGGCGACGTTCAAGCGGCCCGAGGAGGCGTCGAAGTGAACCCGGTCAACTACCTCTACCTCGCCGCCCTGTTGTTCACGATCGGCGCGACCGGCGTACTGATCCGGCGCAACGCCATCGTGGTCTTCATGTGCATCGAGCTGATGCTGAACGCCTGCAACCTCGCGTTCGTCACCTTCTCCCGGATGCACGGCAACCTCGACGGCCAGATCATCGCCTTCTTCACGATGGTCGTCGCCGCCGCGGAGGTCGTGGTGGGCCTCGCGATCATCGTGTCGCTGTTCCGTACCCGCCACTCGGCCTCGGTCGACGACGCCAGCCTGATGAAGCTGTAAGGGGTCGGAAGAATCGTGGAGAACCTGATCGCGCTGCTCATCGCGGCGCCCCTGCTCGGAGCGGCCGTCCTCCTGGTCGGCGGCCGGCGCCTGGACAGCGTCGGCCACTGGATCGGCACGCTGCTCTCGTTCGTCTCCTTCGCCATCGGTGTCGTCCTCTTCGCCGACCTGCTCGGCAAGAGCGCCGACCAACGCACGCTGACCCAGCACCTGTGGACCTGGATCCCGGTCGGCGGCTTCCAGGCGGACGTCACCTTCCGCCTGGACCAGCTGTCGATGACGTTCGTCCTGCTCATCACGGGCGTCGGCTCGCTGATCCACCTGTACTCGGTCGGCTACATGGAGCACGACGAGCGCCGCCGCCGCTTCTTCGGCTACCTGAACCTGTTCCTCGCGGCGATGCTGCTGCTCGTCCTCGCCGACAATTACCTGCTGCTGTACGTCGGCTGGGAGGGCGTCGGCCTCGCCTCGTACCTGCTGATCGGCTTCTGGCAGCACAAGCCCAGCGCCGCGACGGCCGCGAAGAAGGCCTTCCTGGTCAACCGCGTCGGCGACATGGGCCTGTCGATCGCGATCATGCTGATGTTCACCACCTTCGGCAGCTTCGCCTTCGGCCCGGTCCTCAGCCACGCCGGCGACACCTCCGAGGGCAAGCTCACCGCGATCGGCCTGATGCTGCTCCTCGCCGCCTGCGGCAAGTCGGCCCAGGTGCCGCTGCAGTCCTGGCTCGGTGACGCCATGGAGGGCCCGACCCCGGTCTCGGCCCTGATCCACGCGGCGACGATGGTGACCGCGGGCGTCTACCTGATCGTCCGTTCCGCCGCCATCTTCAACGCGGCACCCGACGCCCAACTCGCCGTCACCGTGGTCGGTGCGGTCACGCTCCTCTTCGGTGCGATCGTCGGTTGCGCCAAGGACGACATCAAGAAGGCGCTGGCCGGCTCGACCATGTCCCAGATCGGCTACATGGTGCTCGCCGCGGGCCTCGGCCCCATCGGTTACGTCTTCGCGATCATGCACCTGGTGACGCACGGCTTCTTCAAGGCCGGGCTGTTCCTCGGCGCCGGTTCCGTCATGCACGGTATGAACGACGAGGTCGACATGCGCCGTTACGGCGGCCTGCGCAAGTACATGCCGATCACGTTCATCACCTTCGGGCTCGGCTATCTCGCCATCATCGGCTTCCCGGGCCTGTCCGGCTTCTTCTCCAAGGACAAGATCATCGAGGCGGCCTTCGCCAGGGGCGGTACGGAGGGCTGGATCCTCGGCGGTGCGGCCCTGCTGGGCGCGGCCATCACCGCCTTCTACATGACGCGCGTGATGCTGATGACGTTCTTCGGAGAAGAACGCTGGAGGCACGCCCCGACCCCGTCCCCGGCCGAACCGAGTGTGGAGCCCGCTGCCGAGACGCGCGGCGAGTACGCAGAGCCGCACCCGCACGAGTCGCCCAAGGTCATGACGATCCCCATGATCGTGCTGGCAGTGGGATCGGTGGCCGGCGGTTTCTTCTTCAACCTCGGCGACCGCTTCCTGCACTGGCTCGAGCCGGTCACCGGGCACAGCGAGGGCCACTCCCCGGTCAGTGCGGCGGCGGTCACCGGCGCGACCATGGTCTGCCTGGCCGTCGGCGTCGGCATCGCCTGGGCCCAGTACGGCCGCAAGCCCGTCCCGGCCGTCGCTCCACGCGGCTCGCTGCTCACCCGCGCGGCCCGCCGCGACCTGCTCCAGGACGACTTCAACCATGTGGTCCTGGTGCGCGGCGGCGAGCACCTGACGCGCTCCCTGGTCTACGTCGACCACACCCTGGTCGACGGCGTCGTCAACGGCACGGCGGCCGGCTTCGGCGGCCTGTCCGGACGGCTCCGCCGGATCCAGAACGGCTTCGCCCGCTCCTACGCGGTCTCGATGTTCGGCGGTGCGGCACTCCTGGTCGCCGCAACCCTGCTGATGAGGGCGGTCTGATACCGATGTCCTTTCCTCTGCTGACAGCGACGGCGGCGCTCCCGGCCGTGGGGGCCGTCGCCACGGCCGCCGTACCGGCCGCGCGGCGCACCGCCGCAAAGTGGCTGGCGCTGCTCGTCTCGCTCGCCACACTCGCCCTGGCGATCATCGTCCTGGTCCGTTTCGACCCGGGCGGCGCCCGCTACCAGCTCACGGAGTCCCACGCCTGGATCGAGAACTTCGGCGTGAGATACGAGCTGGGGGTCGACGGCATCGGGGTTGCGCTGGTCGCCCTGACCGCCGTACTGATCCCGTTCATCATCCTCGCGGGCTGGCACGACGCGGACCCGCTGGAGACGGGCAGCCGCCGCTGGCGTCCCACCCAGGGCTTCTTCGCGCTGATCCTGGCCGTCGAGGCGATGGTGGTCATCTCGTTCGAGTCCACCGACGTCTTCCTCTTCTACATCTTCTTCGAAGCCATGCTCATCCCGATGTACTTCCTCATCGGCGGCTTCGGAGACCGCGCACACGCGCAGGGCGAGGAGGCGGCCTCGACGCAACGGTCGTACGCGGCCGTCAAGTTCCTTCTCTACAACCTGGTCGGCGGCCTGATCATGCTGGCCGCGGTGATCGGCCTCTACGTGGTGGCCGGAAACTTCAGCCTCCAGGAGATCGCGCAGGCCCGCGCGAACGGCTCGCTGCACATGGCGACGAGCACCGAACGCTGGCTGTTCCTGGGCTTCTTCTTCGCGTTCGCGGTGAAGGCGCCGCTGTGGCCGCTGCACACCTGGCTGCCCAACGCCATGCAGGAGTCCACCGCTCCGGTCGCCGTCCTCATCACCGCGGTCGTCGACAAGGTCGGCACCTTCGCGATGCTCCGCTTCTGCCTCCAGCTGTTCCCCCAGGCCAGCAAGTGGGCGACGCCCGTCATCCTCGTCCTGGCCCTGATCAGCATCGTCTACGGCGCACTGCTCGCCGTCGGCCAGCGGGACATCAAGCGCCTGGTCGCCTACGCGTCGATCTCGCACTTCGGCTTCATCATCATGGGCATCTTCGCGATGACCAGCCAGGGCCAGTCCGGCGCGACGCTCTACATGGTCAACCACGGCATCTCCACGGCCGCGCTGATGCTGGTCGCCGGCTTCCTGATCTCCCGGCGCGGCTCGCGGCTCATCGCCGACTACGGGGGCGTGCAGAAGGTCGCCCCGGTGCTCGCCGGCACCTTCCTGATCGGCGGCCTCGCCACCCTCTCGCTGCCCGGACTCGCCCCGTTCGTCAGCGAGTTCCTGGTCCTGGTCGGCACGTTCGCGCGCTATCCGGCGATCGGCATCATCGCCACCTTCGGCATCGTCCTCGCCGCGCTCTACACCCTCGTCCTGTACCAGCGGACGATGACGGGCCCGGTGAAGCCCGAGGTCTCGGCGATGCCCGACCTACGCGCGCGTGAACTCGTCGTCGTCGCCCCGCTGATCGTGCTGCTGATCTTCCTGGGCGTCTACCCGAAGCCCGTCACGGACATCGTCAACCCTGCGGTCAAGCAGACCATGTCCGACGTACACAAGACCGACCCCAAGCCCTCGGTGGAGGCGGCCAAGTGAGCGCAACAGCCGTCCACAGCCTGTGGACAACCGCGGTCGACCCGATCGCGAAGATCCCGGCACCGAAGATCGAATACGGACAATTGTCGCCGACGCTGATCGTCGTCGGTGCGGCGCTGGTCGGCGTGCTGATCGAGGCGTTCGTCCCGCGCAAGTCCCGCTACTACGCCCAGGTGTTCGTGTCCGTCGTCGCGCTGTGCGCCGCGTTCGCCGCGGTGGTCGCGCTGGCGGCCGACGGCTACGGCACCACCAAGGCGCACATCGCGGCCATGGGGGCGATCGCGGTCGACGGCCCGTCCCTGTTCCTGCAGGGCACGATCCTGCTGGCCGGTCTCGTCGGCCTGTTCACCTTCGCCGAGCGGCGCCTGGACCCGGCCGCGCACGGCAACCGCGTCGACTCCTTCGCCGCGCAGGCCGCATCCGTACCGGGGAGCGACAGCGAGAAAGCGGCGGTGAAGGCGGGATTCACCACCACGGAGGCCTTCCCGCTCCTCCTCTTCGCGATCGCCGGCATGCTGGTGTTCCCCTCGGCCAACGACCTGCTGACCCTGTTCGTGGCCCTGGAGGTCTTCTCCCTGCCGCTGTACCTGCTGTGCGCGCTGGCCCGCCGCAAGCGGCTGATGTCGCAGGAAGCCGCGGTCAAGTACTTCCTGCTCGGCGCGTTCGCCTCCGCGTTCACGCTGTTCGGCATCGCCCTGCTGTACGGCTACGCGGGCTCGGTGTCGTACGCGCGCATCGCGCAGGTCGTCGACGGCACGGTCACCAACGTCGACCCGGCGCTCGCCAACACCATGGGCAACGACGCACTGCTGCTGCTCGGCAGCGCCCTGATCGTGATGGGCCTGCTGTTCAAGGTGGGCGCGGTGCCGTTCCACATGTGGACGCCGGACGTCTACCAGGGCGCGCCGACCCCCGTGACCGGCTTCATGGCGGCGGCGACGAAGGTGGCCGCGTTCGGCGCGCTGCTTCGTCTGCTGTACGTCGTCCTGCCCGGGATGCGCTGGGACTGGCGGCCGGTCATGTGGGCGGTGGCGATCATCACCATGCTCGGCGGCGCGATCATCGCGATCACGCAGACCGACATCAAGCGGCTGCTGGCGTACTCCTCCATCGCGCACGCCGGATTCATCCTCGCGGGTGTCATCGCCATGTCGAAGGACGGCGTCTCGTCCGTCCTCTTCTACCTGGCCGGCTACTCGTTCGTGACGATCGGCGCCTTCGCGGTGGTCACGCTGGTGCGCGACGCGGGCGGCGAGGCGACCCACCTGTCGAAGTGGGCGGGGCTCGGCCGCCGCTCCCCGCTGGTCGCGGCGGTCTTCGCGGTGTTCCTGCTGGCCTTCGCCGGTATCCCGCTGACCTCCGGCTTCGCCGGGAAGTTCGCGGTGTTCAAGGCGGCGGCGGACGGCGGCGCGGCCCCGCTGGTCGTGGTCGGTGTGATCTCCTCGGCGATCGCCGCGTTCTTCTACATCCGCGTGATCGTCCTGATGTTCTTCAGCGAGCCCAGGCCGGAGGGCCCGACCGTGGCCGTCCCGTCCCCGCTGACCATGGCGGCGATCGCCGTGGGCGTGGCGGTGACGGTGGTGCTCGGTGTGGCGCCGCAGTACTTCCTGAATCTGGCGAGCCAGGCGGGAGTGTTCGTGCGCTGACACTCCCAGGTACACAGCGGCCCGGCACCTCAGGGATGCCGGGCCGTCGTGCTGCCGGCGACGGGGAAAGCCGCTCGTTGCTTCACGTCAGCGTCCGATTACGCGGAAGAACGGACCGAGCCTGTGGATAACTCCGAGGCTGTCGGTCCGGGCCCCTATGGTGGACGCAGTGGTCGAGGAACGACACACGGGGGACCGACGGGGGACAGGACGATGGGTGCGACGGGCGGGATCAGCGAGATGCCACAGGTGACCGAGGGGCCGGGCGCGGCCGAAAGCGAGGCGCTGGCCACGCTGCACCGGGTCTTCGGGTACGAGGCCTTCCGGGGCGAGCAGGCAGCGATCATCGAGCATGTGGTGGCGGGCGGCGACGCCGTCGTCCTCATGCCCACCGGTGGCGGAAAGTCGCTGTGCTACCAGATCCCGGCCCTGGTCAGACCGGGTGCGGGCGTGGTGATCTCGCCGCTGATCGCGCTCATGCAGGACCAGGTGGACGCGCTGCGTGCCCTCGGCGTGCGCGCCGGCTTCATCAACTCCACGCAGGACTTCGACGAGCGGCGCGTGGTCGAGGCCGAGTTCCTGGCCGGCGAGCTGGACCTGCTGTACCTGGCGCCGGAGCGGCTGCGCCTTGAGGGCACCCTGGACCTGCTCTCCCGCGGCAAGATCTCCGTCTTCGCGATCGACGAGGCGCACTGCGTGTCCCAGTGGGGTCACGACTTCCGCCCCGATTACCTCACCCTGTCCCTCCTCGGCGAGCGCTGGCCGGACGTCCCGCGCATGGCCCTCACCGCCACGGCCACCCACGCCACCCACCAGGAGCTCACCCAGCGGCTGAATCTCCCGACGGCCCGCCACTTCGTCGCCAGCTTCGACCGGCCCAACATCCAGTACCGGATCGTGCCCAAGGCCGACCCCAGGAAGCAGCTGCTCGCCTTCCTCCGCGAGGAGCACGCGGGCGACGCCGGCATCGTGTACTGCCTGTCGCGCAACTCGGTGGAGCGGACCGCGGAGTTCCTGACCGCCAACGGCATCGCGGCGGTGCCGTACCACGCGGGCCTGGACGCGGGCATGCGCGCCACCCACCAAGCCCGGTTCCTGCGCGAGGACGGCCTGGTCGTGGTAGCGACCATCGCCTTCGGCATGGGAATCGACAAGCCGGACGTACGGTTCGTGGCCCACCTGGACCTGCCCAAGTCGATCGAGGGCTACTACCAGGAGACCGGCCGCGCGGGCCGCGACGGACTGCCGTCCACGGCCTGGATGGCGTACGGCCTGAACGACGTCATACAGCAGCGCAAGCTGATCCAGTCCGGTGAGGGCGATGAGGCGTTCCGCCGCCGGGCCACCGCCCACCTCGACGCCATGCTCGCGCTGTGCGAGACCGCCCGCTGCCGCCGCGGCCAGCTGCTCGCCTACTTCGGTCAGGACCCCGATGCGGCGGGCTGCGGCAACTGCGACACCTGCCTCACCCCGCCGGAGACCTGGGACGGCACGATCGCCGCGCAGAAGGTGCTGTCGACGGTGGTACGGCTGCAGCGGGAGCGGGGGCAGAAGTTCGGCGCCGTGCAGATCGTCGACATCCTGCTCGGCAAGCGCACCGGTAAGGTGATCCAGTTCGACCACGACCAGCTGTCCGTCTTCGGCATCGGACAGGACCTCACCGAGGCCGAGTGGCGGGGCGTCGTCCGGCAGCTGCTGGCACAGGGGCTGCTCGCGGTCGAGGGGGAGTACGGCACTCTGGTGCTCACCGAGGCGAGCGGCACCGTGCTGCGGAGCGAGCGGGATGTGCCGCTGCGCAAGGAGCCCAAGAAGCCGGCCGTCTCCCGGTCCCGGTCGGCCGGGGCCTCCGACGGCGACCGCAAGGCCAAGGCCGTCGCGGCCGAGCTGCCGGACGAACTCCTCCCCGCCTTCGAGGCGCTGCGTGCCTGGCGCGCCGAACAGGCCCGAGAGCAGGGCGTACCGGCGTACGTCATCTTCCATGACGCCACCCTGCGGGAGATCGTCAGCCGCAGGCCCGGTTCGGTGCGTGAACTCGGCACGGTGAGCGGCGTCGGCGAGAAGAAGCTGGCGACGTACGGGGAGGGCGTGCTGGCCGTGCTGGCCGCCCTGGACGACCCGGCCACGACCGCAGGCGACGCGCAGGACGCCGACTGGCCGGAGCCGGACGAGGAGCCGGAGCCGGACGACTGGATATAGCCCACTGTCCGCCGTACGCGGCGGCTGTCACAGCCCCCGAGCCGCGTACGCCCTGACGTCCGCGTCGGTGTCGGCTGTCGCCGTGGCAAGGGCCGCGCGGGCCTCCTCCGTGGCCCGGTGCCGGGTCAGGGCCAGAACCGTCGCCTTGCGCACGTCGGCGTTGGGGTCGGCCAGCGCCTTGGCCAGGGCGGGGACGGCGGCCTCGGCGGACGCGGCCGACAGTGCGGTGGCGGCGCCGGAGCGGACCTGCCAGGCCGGGTCGGACAGCGCGGCCACGGCGCGGTTGGTGAGCGGACCCGGGCAGCCGGTGCCGGCCAGCGCGGCGAAAGCGGCGCCACGCGCCAGGGGATCGCCGTCCTCGGTGAGCCGGTCCAGGGCGGTGGAGAGCAGCGCCCGGTCGGCTGCGGTCAGGGACGCCGAGCCGACGGCGGCCAGGGCCTTGGCCACGGTGACCCGGACCTCCCGGGAGGGATCGTTCGCAGCAGCCGTCAGCGGCCCGACCGCGTCGACGGAGACGAGGGCCCGTACGGCTTCGGTACGGACAGCGACGTCGGGGTCGTCCAGCCCCGCCGCGAACACCCCGGCTTCGCCGAGCCGCAGGGCGCGCAGCACATCGAGGGCGGCGGCGCGGACCACGGGGTCGAGCGAGGTGAGGGCGCCGGTGAGAGCGGTGCCGAGGGCGGGTTCGGGCGACAGCGTCTCGACCAGTTCGCGCAGTGAGGCAGCGGCGGCCGCGCGGACCTCGGCGTCGGGATCGGACAGGGCGCGGGCCAGAGCCTGCCCGGTGCCGGGCGGCACGGTCTCGGTGAGGACCGAGACGGTCGTACGACGGACGGCGGGATCCGGGTCGGCCAAGTAGGGCTCAAGCACGGCGAGTTCGGGTTCCGTCTCGGCCAGCGCCAGCAGATCGAGGAGCCGGGGCGAGGCGGTGCCCGCTACGTCGGCCCGGTCGGCGGAGGCGGTGACACGCACGGGCGTCGGTCCTGCGGCGACCGGTGCCACCTCGCGCGGCCCGGCCGTGGCCACGTCCTCGGGACGGACCTCGCCGAGCCGGCGGGGGGCACCGCCGACCGGGGCGAACTCCTCGACCGGGACCAGATATGGAGCCACGGGACGAGCCGTGAACTCCAGCGCACCTGAGGGGGACTTGTGCAGATCGAGATGGTGGAACCAGGAGACGTCGTCGCGGCCGGGGTGGTCGAGACGGTCGTGGTAGAGGCCCCAGCGGGACTCGGTGCGGGCGAGAGAGGCGCGAGCGGCCATCTCGGCGCAGTCACGGATGAAGCCGACCTCGGCGCAGCGCATCAACTCGTGCGGGCTACGGGCCCCCATGGCGGCGATGTCGGCGCGCATCCGCTCGAAGGCCTCCAGGGCGAGGGAGAGCCGGGCACCGGACTTCGGCGGCGCCACGTAGTCGTTCACGAAGCGGCGCAGCTTGTACTCGACCTGGGGCTGCGGCGGACCGTCCGGGTTGCGCAGCGGGCGGTAGATCAGCTCATGCGCCTCGCGCACCTGGTCCGTGGGAAGCTCCCCCTCGTACGCGGTGTACTGGGCGGCGTCCGCCCCCGCAAGGTCGCCGAAGACGAAGGCGCCGATCATGTAGTTGTGCGGCACGCAGGCGAGGTCGCCGGCGGCGTAGAGGCGGGGCACGGTCGTACGGGCGTGGTCGTCGACGCGGACGCCGGAGGCGGAGTGGCCGCCGCACAGGCCGATCTCGGAGATGTGCATCTCGACGTCGTGGGTGCGGTAGTCGTGCCCGCGCCCGGAGTGGAAGGTGCCCCGGGTGGGCCGCTCGGTGGAGTGCAGGATCGACTCCAGCGCGGAGATCGACTCCTCCGGGAGGTGGCTGAGCTTGAGGTAGACCGGGCCGCGGTCGCCGGCGACCTCGGCGGAGAACTCGGCCATCATCTGCCCCGACCAGTAGTCGGAGTCGACGAAACGCTCGCCGTGCCGGTTGACCTGGTAGCCGCCGAAGGGGTTGGCGACGTAGGCGCAGGCCGGGCCGTTGTAGTCCTTGATCAGCGGGTTGATCTGGAAGCACTCGATGCCGGTCAGCTCGGCGCCCGCGTGGTAGGCCATGGCGTACCCGTCACCGGCGTTGGTGGGGTTCTCGTAGGTGCCGTAGAGGTAGCCGGAGGCGGGCAGGCCGAGCCGGCCGCAGGCGCCGGTGGCGAGGATGACCGCGCCCGCGCGGACGGTGACGAAGGCGCCGGTACGGGTGTGGAAGCCAGCGGCGCCCACCGCCCGCCGCTCGGCGGTCAGGACCCGGACCGGCATCACCCGGTTCTCGATCCGGATCCGCTCCCGCATCTCGCGCCGCCGCAATTGCCGGTACAGGACCTTCTTGACGTCCTTTCCCTCTGGCATGGGCAGTACGTACGAGCCGGAGCGATGCACCTGCCGCACCGCGTACTCACCGTGCTCGTCCTTCTCGAACTTGACGCCGTACGACTCCAGCCGCTGCACCATGGCAAAACCGCGGGTGGCGGTCTGGCGGACGGTGGACTGGTCGACGATGCCGTCGTTGGCGCGGGTGATCTCGGCAACGTAGTCGTCGGGTTCGGCGCGGCCGGGGATGACCGCGTTGTTGACGCCGTCCATGCCCATGGCGAGCGCGCCGGAGTGTCGGACGTGGGCCTTCTCCAGCAGCAGGACGTTCGCGCCGCGCTCGGCGGCGGTCAGGGCGGCCATGGTGCCGGCGGTGCCGCCGCCGATGACGAGGACGTCGCAGGTCAGCTCCTCGGCGTCGGCGATGGCCGGAATCTCCGGGTGAGTGGTGGCGGGGGTGGTCACCGGGGTGCCTTTCAGGAGCCGAGCGAGGTGAGGATGTCGCGGCGCAGCGCCACGCGGGCCGGGTCGTCCACGGCCCCGCGGTCGCGTGGCCCGGGCACGTCCCGTACGGCGGCCACCCGGCCGGGGCCGAGCACGGCCACGCGGTCGCCGAGGAAGAGGGCCTCGTCGACGTCGTGCGTGACGAAGACGACGGTCGCGCCCGTGCCGCGCAACACCTCCACCAGCAGGTCCTGCATGCCGGAGCGGGTCTGGGCGTCAAGGGCGCCGAAGGGCTCGTCCATGAGGACGGCGCGCGGGCTGTCGGCCAGCGCACGGGCCAACTGGGCACGCTGGCGCTGCCCACCTGACACCCGGTGCGGCAACTGCCCCGCATGTGCGCTCAGTCCGACGCGGCGGAGCCAGGACTCGGCCCGGGAACGGCGTTCGGAGCGCGGTACGCCGCTGATGGCGAGCGGCAGTTCGACGTTCCCGCGCAAGGTGCGCCATGGCAGCAGCGCGTCCTCCTGGAAGACCAGCGCACGGTCGGCCGACGGCCCCATCAGCGGGACACCGTCTGCTTCTGCCGCGCCGCCCAGCGGAGGCAACAGTCCGGCGAGGGTGCGCAGCAGCGTGGACTTGCCGCAGCCGGACGGGCCTACGACGGCGAGGATCTCACCGGGGGAGACGTCCAGGTCGACGTCGTACAGCACCGGCGCGTCCGGGTGGCCGAGCACGGCGTTCCGGAAGGTGAGCCGGGTGCCGTGTACGGCCCTTGAAGCCGGCGCGACGGGAGAGGCGACGGCCTCAGACGAGGTGCTCATTGCGGGCCTCCTCGGTGTCCTTCTGGCCCTGCTGCTCGGGCTGGGCCTGGTGCTTGGAATCGCCGTCGGCACGGAAGGGGGCGGCGACAGGCCGGGGAACGCGGGTGCGGCCACCGGGGACGTACGAGGAGCGGGGCAGCCAGCGGGTCAGGCGCCGGCCGAGAAGTTCCACGGCCGTGGAGGTGACCCAGCCGAGAACGCCGATCGTGACCATGCCGACGAAGACGCCCGGGTAGTTCACCACCGTGTAGTCCTGCCAGGTGCGGTAGCCGACCCCGTACTGGCCGGAGATCATCTCGGCGGAGATCACGCAGATCCACGACACGCCGATGCCGACCGACAGCCCACCGAAGATGCCGGGCAGCGCGCCGGGCAGCACGACCGAACCGAGGATCCGCAGCCGCCCGCCGCCCATGGTGCGCACCGCCTCTTCCCAGACAGGGGTCAGCGCGCGGACCGCGTGCCGGGTGGAAACCAGCACGGGGAAGAAGGCGGCGGTGCAGGTGATGAAGACGATGCCCTGCTCATTGGACGGGAAGAGCAGGATCGCGACCGGGACGAGGGCGATCGCCGGGATCGGGCGGATCACCTCCAGGACCGGGCCGAGCAGATCCTCGGCGAGGCGCGAGCGGGCCACGAGCACGCCCGTGACCACGCCCAGGACGGCCGCGAGGGCAAAGCCGGTCAGGATCCGGGTGAGGCTGTCGGTGAGGTCGGTCCAGAAGTCGCCTCCGGCGAGCCGGCCGGCGAAGGCGCGCGCCACTTCGGTGACTGTCGGGAACTGCGAGAAGCGC
This sequence comes from Streptomyces sp. NPDC052107, assembly GCF_040680215.1. Taxonomy (NCBI): domain Bacteria; kingdom Bacillati; phylum Actinomycetota; class Actinomycetes; order Kitasatosporales; family Streptomycetaceae; genus Streptomyces; species Streptomyces sp. NPDC052107. The sequence goes on along the minus strand of NZ_JBFAWG010000015.1, from coordinate 45,465 downwards.
AGCCACAGATCGACGTTGAGGCTGGTCAGCAGTTGCCACAGGCCGAGGAAGGCGGCCAGGGAGGCCGCCCGCAACGCATACCGGGCGAGGGGCCGCCGGGTCATGAGGCCCGCTCCAGAGCCTCGCGGTACGACACCGTGCGGGCGCCGCCGTGGGCGGTGATGTAGGCCTGGGCGGTCGCCGGTGTGACGAAGGGCAGCAACTGGTTGCCGTCGGCCACCCAGACAGCCTTGTCGGCGAACCAGAGGGTGCCGGTGGTGGCGTCGGGCACGTAGGCGGCGCGGATGCCGTCCTGGTGTCCAACCGCGTAAGTCAGCAGCTCTTTCGCGGACTTGAAGGAGACCGTCTTCTCGCTGCCCTTGGCCCACACCTCGCTCGCGGCCGGTGCGGGCGTGGCGATGAGCCGCTTGGCATAGGGGGCACCGAGGGCCTTCTTGACGTACTGGTCGTCGACGAAGGAGTCCACGTCGATGTCGCCGGTCAGCTTGGCGGCCTTCAGTACGGACACGTCCTGCTTCAGCGCGGAGACGAGCTGCGGCTTGACGGCCGGGTCGAAGGTGGCGATGCCGTGGGCGCCGCTGTACAGGTAGACGACCTCGGCGGGCAGGCCGGTGGCCTTCGCGACCTTCTCGGCGGCGGCGACGGGGTGGACGTTGAGGTAGTCCGTCGCCTCCGCCTGGGCCTTGAGAAAGGCCTCCAGAACGGCCGGGTGCTGTTTGGCGAAGTCCTCCCGGGCGGTGACGCCATGGAAGGTGGGCAGATTCAGCTGGGCGCCGTCGTACAGGGCCTTCGCCTTGCCCAGGTAGGCGAGCAGGCCCGGCCAGGCGACGAACTGCGACAGAGCGTCCACGCCGCCGGAGGAGAGCGCCGAGGCGCCGACAGCGGGCTGCTGGTTGAGTTTGGAGATGCCCTCGTCCGGGTCGATGCCGGCGCGTTGCAGGGCCCGTACGAGGGTGCCGTCTGCGGCGGAGCCGACGCTCGTGGAGACCTTTTTGCCCTTGAGGTCGTGCAGGGAGGTGAGTGTCGAGCCGGGCGCGGTGACGACGGTGTTGAGCCCGCCGCGCAGGTTGTAACCGGTCACCGAGACCAGGCGGGTGCCGCGGCCGAGCTGCTTGCCGCGGGCGGCGTTGAGCAGCAGTGGGAAGTCGCCCATCGAGCCGATGTCCACCTTGCCGGCGGTCATTTGGGCGGTGATCGGGGCGCCGGTGGCGTAGTCCTGCCAGTCGACCTTGTAGGCGTGGCCGTCGTGCAGGGAGTTGAGCTGCTTCTCGAAGGAGCCGAGGGAGCGCAGCAGGGTGCCCGCGGTGACGGTGTTGATGGTCTTGGACTGGTAGCCGACGGTCACGGTGACCGTGGAGTCGCTGCCCGCCTCGGCGCTGCCGCCGCAGGCGGACAGGGGGAGGAGGAGTGCGACGGTGGATGCGGTGACTGCCGTTCGTTTCGTGGCGGTTGTACCTCTCACCGGAGCAGGTAGGGCATGTTGACCGTGACGGCCCCGGTGGGGCAGCGGGCCGCGCAGGGGCCGCAGTACCAGCACTCGTCGACGTGCATGTACGCCTTGCCGTTGGTCTCGTCGATGGCGAGGGAGTCCAGCGGGCACATGTCCACGCAGAGGGTGCAGCCGTCGATGCACTTCGACTCGTCGATGGTCACGGGCACGTCGGCCCGCTGGGGCGCCAAGGGCATGGCTCTCTCCAGGAACCGTGCAGGCAGGGGTGCCGGCAGGGTGTCTACGACCGGTTGAGCAGGCCGCTCATGGTGATCCGGTCGCCGCGGAAGCGGATGAACTCCAGGTCGAGGGGTCGGCCGTCGGCGAGGTGGGTGAGGCGTTCCAGCATCAGTACGGCGGCGCCGCGCGGGGCCTGGAGCACGGCGGCGGAGTGGGTGTCAGCGTTCACCGCTTCCAGGGTGATCTCGGCCTGGCCGAGGCGCTGGCCAGTGATGGCTTCCAGAAGGCGGAAGACATCGGTGTTCTCCAGGTCCGCACCGAGCAGGGCGGTGCCGATGTCGAGCGGGATGTAGGTGAGGTCGAGGGAGAGGGGCAGGCCGCTCAGGCGGCGCAGACGCTCGATGTAGAGGACCTCGGCGCCGGCGGGGACGTGGAGGCGGTCGGCCACTGGGGCGGGTGCGGGGGCGGGGCCCATGGTGCGGACCTCGTTGGTGACGCGGCCGTGTTCGCGGAGGGTTTCCGCGAGGCCCATCAGGCGGTCGAGCCCGTGCGGGTACTTCCGGGCGACGATCACGGTGCCGACGCCGGGCAGCCGTTCCACCAGGCCCTCGGCCCTGAGGAGGTCCAGGGCCAGGCGGACGGTGTTGCGGGAGGCTCGGTAGTCGGCGGCGAGGGTCGACTCGTGGGGGAGGGGGCCGTTCTGGAAGGCGCCGGTGAGGATCTGGCGGCGCAGCAGATCGGCGAGCTGCCTGGCCCGGTCCGCGCGCAGCCGACGACGTGCGCGGTGGGCGGCGACGGTCGTCGCGGCGCCCTGACCGTCGTTGTCTCGGGGACGGTCGGTGGGTGGCACGGCTGGAACCATACCGATGCGGTAGGGAAAGTCGTGTTGCCGAAGTGTTGCGCTAGGTGAGGGGGCGTCGGATACGCCGCTGAGCTGCGGGTTTTCCTCTCCGGACGAGAAGATCCGCCACCCTGCGGACCCGTCGGGACACGGCCGTCAGGACAGTGCCGTCAGCCCCGGCGCGAACGTGATCAGCAATGGCAGCAGCGGCACCAGGGCGGCCACCGTCGTCGTCAGGGCCCGGTGCCGGCGCAGCAGCCGTGGCGGCGGTTCCAGCAGGCGGTCCACGCGTTCGCCGAGGAGGCGACGGCTGGAGTCGCAGGACAGGACACCCCGGTGCTGGTTCAGCTCGATCAGCGCTAGGGCCGTGGTGAGGTGGCCGCAGCGCCGGGACGCCGTGTCGTCGGCGGCCAGCTCGACCAGGCGGTGCGTCTGGTCGCAGAAGTGGGCGAACAGCGGCACGCGCGGGAAGCCCGTGGCGAGCGCGGTGGACAGGTGCAGCAGCCAGTCGTGGTGGGCACGCGCGTGCCCGCGCTCGTGGGTGAGGACGGCGTCCAGCTGGTGGTCGGTGAGCCGGTGGAGCGCCCCGGTGGTGACGACCAGCTGCGGCGGGTGTCCGGGCATCCACCAGGCGTCCGGGTACTCGTCCTCCAGCACCAGCATCGGGCCGCGCGCCGCCGGCAGTCCGGCCGGGAGGTCGGGGGCACGCTCCCGCAGCTGGGCGCGGGCCTGGTCACGGCTGCGGCGGGCCTCGACGAGTTCCCGCGCCAGCATCGCCGTCGTCCAGCCGGCCCCGCAGGCCAGCAGCACGGTGAGGACGGCGGCCCACACCGGCGCGGAGGAGAGGTCGTAGGCGGCGGTGACGGAGGGCGGCGCGGGGGCGAACACGCGGTCGCGGACGGTGTGGAAGACGGCCGCCGCGCCCAGGACCAGTGCGGCCAGGCAGCACAGCAGGACGGTGGCGACCAGGCACTGCCACACCCACAGCGCGACCACGGGCTCCCGCTCGGGCCAGGCGGCACGGGTCAGCGCGCGCGGCGCCGGCAGGGCGGCCGTCAGGGCGACGACGCTCAGCAGGAGCAGGCAGACGGTCATGCCGGGGCTCCGGTTCCTGGTCGGAGAGTTGTGCGGGTGCGGGTGGTGCGGGGCGATACGCCGAGGGCGCCTCGCGTGGTGCGTGTCCGCCCAGTATGACGGTGCGGGGCGGCGAGAGTCAGGTCTCGGCGGCGATCGGTCCCGTGGTTGGGGCCGCCGGCTTTCCCTCGCGTCCGGCTTGTCCGGCTTGCAGCGCGGAAGCCTTACGGCTCCCGCTCCCGAAAGGCCTGCCGCACCGCCTCCGGTACGGCTTCCGCTCCGAGCCCAGGGCCACTGTGCAGGCCGCGAAGTTCCTGGCACCGCTGGTGTGTTCGGGCGTCCCATGGCGGCGGGCCAGGGGGCGGCGGGGCCACGCGCGTGCCTGCGCCGCCCCCGGGTCCGGGCGGACTTGTATCAATCTCCAGCTACAGGGTGGCCCGTCACCCCGCCGCAACCCGCCCGCTGACCTCCCCCAGCCCCACCCGGCGCCCGTCCGCGCCCGGGGCCCAGGCCGACAGGGTCACCACGTCCCCGTCCTCCAGGAAGGTCCGCTTGCCGTCCGGGAGTTCGAGGGGGTCGCGGCCGTTCCAGGTCAGCTCCAGCAGGGAGCCGCGCTGGCCCTCCTCGGGGCCGCTCACCGTGCCCGAGCCGTACAGGTCGCCGGTGCGCAGCGAGGCGCCGTTCACCGTCATGTGCGCGAGCTGCTGGGCGGCGGTCCAGTACATGGTCGAAAAAGGCGGCTCGGAGACCGCGTGGCCGTTGATGGCGACGGAGATCCGCAGGTCGTAGCCGCCGGGTTCGATGCCGGGTGCCGAGTCGTCCAGGTAGGGCAGCAGCGGGTGCGTGCGCTCCGGAGGCGCCACGCGCGCGTGCTCCAGCGCTTCCAGCGGAGTGATCCACGCCGACACCGAGGTCGCGAAGGACTTGCCGAGGAAGGGGCCGAGGGGGACGTACTCCCAGGCCTGGATGTCCCGCGCGGACCAGTCGTTCAGCAGGCACAGCCCGAAGACGTGGGTTTGGAAGTCGCCGAGCGCGACCGGCCGGCCCAGCTCCGACGGCACGCCCACGACGAAGCCGACCTCGGCCTCGATGTCCAGCCGGATCGAGGGGCCGAAGACGGGCGCCGGGTCGGCCGGAGCCTTGCGCTGCCCGGACGGCCGTACGACGTCCGTGCCGGAGACGACGACCGTGCCGGAGCGGCCGTGGTAACCGATCGGCAGATGCTTCCAGTTGGGGGTGAGGGAGTCCTCGGCGTCCGGGCGGAAGATCCGGCCGACGTTACGGGCGTGGTTCTCCGAGGCGTAGAAGTCGACGTAGTCCGCCACCTCGAAGGGCAGGTGCAGGGTCACCTCGGACAGGGGGTGGAACAGCGGCTCGACCGTCTCGCGGTGCGCGGGGTCCGTGACCCAGGCCGTGACGGCGCGTCGTACCTCCGTCCAGACCGGGCGGCCGGCGGCCAGCAGCGCGTTGAGGGTGGGCCGCGCGAGCAGCGCGTGGTGCGGCGAGCCGAGGGCGGCGGCCGCGGCGCCCGCGTCGAGGACCTGGTCCCCGAGCCGGACGCCGACCCTCCGCTCCGTGCTGCCGGAGGGCGAGAACACGCCATAGGGAAGGTTGTGGGGGCCGAAGGGGTCGCCCTCGGGGACGTCGAAGGGGGGCATGGGGTGCTGCCTCACTCTCATCCGGGCCGTGCGTGGCGCTCGTTCCATGTGGTCGCGCCACACGTTACGACCGTGATGCGTGTCTTGGGCAGAGCCTTCTGCGGCACCCGCCACGGTGTCCGAAAGGTGTGTGTCGCGGGGCTTCGAAAGGTTGCTCGCACCCTGTCTAAAGGGTTCGCAATGTCCTAATAGCCCTTGTCGGAGGCGGCAATTCCGGCTTAGCGTCCTTTGGGGACACGGACGGGGTGGGTCCGTTCCAATGGGGGGACACGTGGGGGGACCCGTGGCCGGAGACACCGTCGGTGTGCCGTTCGAGGTGGACCGGGACGTACCAGGGCTGATCGTCAAGTTCGGCGACTATCCGCTGCACCACGGCGGCGTCGGCGCGATTCGCAGCCTGGGCCGGCTCGGCGTGCCCATGTATGCCATCACCGAGGACGCGTACACGCCCGCGGCCTCTTCCCGTTATCTGAAGAAGGCCTTCGTGTGGCCGACGACCGGTGCGGAGGACCCGGGCCGGCTGGTCGAGGGCCTGCTGCGCATCGGCCGCCGCATCGGGCGCCCCGCCGTTCTCGTCCCGACCGACGAGGAGGCCGCCGTACTGATCGCCGAGCACCAGGGCGATCTGGCCGGTTCCTTTCTCTTCCCGTGCGTGGATCCCGCGCTGCCGCGCCGGCTCGCCAGCAAGCAGGGTCTGTACGAACTGTGCGTGGAGCACGGCATCGCGAGCCCCGCGTCGGCGTTCCCGGAGTCGTACGAGGACATCGTCGCCTTCGCCGACACGGCCCGCTTCCCGGTGGTGGCCAAGAACCGCGAGGCGTTCGTCCGGCGCAGACAGCCCGCCGTCAACGGCACCACGCGGATCGCCACCCGCGGAGGCCTGCTCACCCTCGCGCGTGACTGGGGCGCGCGGCCGGGCGTGATCCTCCAGGAGTACCTGCCGCGCGAGGAGGCCGAGGACTGGATCGTGCACGCCTGCTTCGACCAGGACTCCAGCCCGCTCGCGCTGTTCACCGGGGTCAAGGTCCGCTCATGGCCGCCGCACGCCGGCATGACGGCCAACGCCTACGTCGTCGACAACCCGGAACTCACCGACCTCGCCGCGCGTTTCATCAAACAGATCGGCTACAGCGGCATCATCGACCTCGACCTGCGCTTCGACCGGCGCGACGGACAGTACAAGCTCCTCGACTTCAACCCGCGCATGGGCGCCCAGTTCCGGCTGTTCGAGAACGAGTCGGGCGTGGACGTCGTACGTGCGATGCACCTGAACCTGACCGGCCGCCCCGTTCCGGAAGGGGAACAGCGCGCCGGCCACCGCTACATCGTGGAGAACATCGACCTCCCCGCACTCCTCGCCTACCGCCGCAGCGGCTATACGACGCCGCACGCGCCGGCGAAGGCGAGCGGGACGGAGCTGGCCTGGCTCGCGGGTGACGACCCGCTGCCGTTCCTCACGATGCTCGCCCGCTTCGTGCGCCCGGGCGCGAAGCACCTCTATCAACTGTGGCGGACCAACCGCCGCGGCAGCGGCACCTCCACGAAGTAGGCAAAGCCACGCCAAGAGTGGCGCACCATGTCCTGGGGAGGGACTTCGTGACTCGACCGGTTGCAGTCATCGGGGCCGGGCCGTTCGGCCTGTCCACCGCCGCCCATCTGCGGGCGTGCGGTATCCCCGTCCGCGTCTTCGGCGACCCCATGGTCAGCTGGCGCGACCACATGCCCGAGGGCATGCTCCTGAAGTCGACGCCCGCCGCCTCGAACCTCGACTGCCCGCAGCCCGGCCACACGCTCGCCGACTACTGCGACGCGGCCGGGATCCGCCGCCTGGTGACCGACGAGGACATCATCCCGGTGGAGACCTTCATCGCCTACGGCGAGTGGTTCCAGCGCAAGCTCGTCCCCGACCTGGAGCGGGTGCGGGTCGTCTCCGTGGACCGCGACAAGAGTGGCGGCTTCGAGCTGAAGCTGGACTCGGGGGAGATGTTCACCGCGCGCGCGGTCGTCGTCGCGACCGGCCTTGCGGGCCTGGCGCACCTGCCGGCGGAGCTCGCGGGAGCCGCGGCCGACGGACCGGCGCCCACCGGCCCGGTCTCGCACAGCTCCCAGCACCACGACCTGAGCCGTTTCGCCGGCAAGGAACTGATCGTGGTCGGCGCCGGCCAGTCCGCGCTGGAGACGGCGGCGCTCGCTGCCGAGGCGGGGGCACGCGTGCGTGTGGTCGCGCGCGGCCAGGGCCGGGTCGCCTTCGGCGCGCCGCCCTGGAAGCAGCCGAAGCTGCGCCCCGAGTCCCCGTTCGGCCGCGCCTGGTCGCTGTGGGCGTTCAGCTACTACCCGCACCCCTATCGCTATCTGCCCGAGGCCACCCGCCACTTCCTGGTCCGCCGGGTCCTCGGACCGCTCGGCGCCTGGTGGCTGCGCGAGCGCTTCGAGAGCGCGGTGCAGGTGCAGGACGTGGAGCGGATCGTGAGGGCGGAGGCACCGGACGGCAGCCCCGTCCTCACCGTCCGCACCCACGGCGGGCACACCGAGCGGCTCACCGCCGACCACATCATCGCCGCCACCGGCTACCGCGTCGACATCGTGGCGATGGACTTCCTCGGCCACGAGCTGCGCACCCGGCTCGCGGTGAGCCGTGGCACGCCGAAGCTCGGCCCCGGGTATGTCTCGTCCGTTCCCGGCCTGTACTTCACCGGCTTGCCGGCCGCGTCGTCGTACGGCCCGGTGATGCGCTTCGTCTGCGGCACGGAGTTCGCCTCGCCGCGCTTGACGAAACACCTGGCGTCGGCCCACGGCTGAAGCCGCCGACCGTCCGTGCCGAGCTCCGTCATCAACGCGGAGCCAGAAGACACCACTTGGGGTGGACCAGTACGTAAGTACGCAGGACGACAAGGTGAGTCGGTGGGGCCCGGTATCCGTATTCTCTGATCATGGCAGCCTCCCCCGCATATGCACTGATCGCCACCGACCTGGACGGAACGCTGCTGCGCGGCGACGACACCGTCTCCGACCGGTCGCTCGCCGCGCTCGCGCGGGTGGCGCGGGCCGGTGCCCGGCACCTGGTGGTGACGGGCCGCCCGGCCCCGCGGGTACGGCCACTCCTCGCGGACCTCGGCGGCACGGGGCTCGCGGTGTGCGGGCAGGGCGCACAGGTCTACGACGCCGGGACCGGCCGCCTGTTGTGGTCGGTCCGGCTGGACCGGGAGCTGGCCGAGACCGCGCTCGGCAAGATCGAGGCCGAGGTGGGGCAGGTGTACGCGGCCGTGGACCAGGACGGGGCCGACGGGCTCACGCTCATCGAGCCCGGGTACCGGATGCCGCACCCGACCCTGCCCGCGGTGCGGGTCGGCCGGCGCGACGACCTGTGGTGCGCGCCCATCAGCAAGGTGCTGCTGCGCCATGCCGACCTGTCCGACGACGAGTTGGCGGCCACTGCGCGCGGGGTGGTGGGCGAGCTGGCGACGGTCACCATGTCCGGACCGGGGACCGTGGAGCTCCAGCCGTCGGGAGTGACCAAGGCGACCGGTCTCGCGCTGGCCGCCGAGCGGCTCGGGATCGCGGCGCAGGAGGCGCTGGCGTTCGGCGACATGCCCAACGACATCCCGATGTTCGACTGGGCGGGGCGCGGGGTCGCCATGGCCGGCGCGCATCCCGAACTGAAGGCGGTGGCCGACGAGATCACCCTGTCGAACGAGGACGACGGCGTCGCTGTCGTCCTCGAAAGACTGTTCCCGACCGACTGACCGGCACATCAGTACCCGGCCGTCCCCGGAAGCGGCGACGGCCGCCCGGTGTGCCCCTCCGCCAGGTGAGGGCACACCGGGCGGCCGATGCCGTGCCGGTCAGCGGGACCGTCAGTACGCGCTGAACACGTTGTCGATCGAGCCGTACCGGGCGGCGGCGTAGTTGCAGGCCGCGGTGATGTTGGCGACCGGGTCGTAGGGGTCGAAGGAGGTGCCGGCCACGTGGTAAGCGTTGAAGGTCGGGTCGATCACCTGGAGCAGACCCTTGGACGGGGTGCCCTTGACGGCGTTGGAGTCCCAGAGGTTGATGGCCTTCGGGTTGCCGGAGGACTCCCGGATGGTGTTGCGGTAGATGCCGTTGTAGGTGCCCGGAATGCCCTTCTGGGCCATGATCGCGAGGGACTCGCGGATCCAGCCGTCGAGGTTGTTCGGGTACCCGGCGGTGGTGGAGGAAGCCTTGGAGGTCGTGCCGGTGGCCGCGGAGGCGCTGGTGGCGCCGATGAGCGACAGGGTGAGGACGACGGCGCCGGTGCCGGCGGCCGTGAGGGCGCGGACGAGGCGGTTGTTGCGCGGGCGGCGGTGCTTGGCGGCAGCAGACATGGGGGAAGTCCTCTCCGTCGCCTGCGAGGTGAGCTGTCGGGTTCGGGCGGGGAGGTGCCCGGCCACGCCTTCCTGAGAAGGCATGGCTTCACCCCTAGCCGTTCCGGTGCGACGTGTGCCGACCGGCCCGGCGACTTACCTGGGTCCCCCGCTCCTGCCGTACGAATGAGTTCGTCGATGGGTCACGCGGGCGGCGGCAGGATTCGGCGTCCGCCCGACGGCCTGGAACGTATGCGAGAGCACATGTCGGAAACAAGTACCGGAAGCACAGTACGTCCTATTTGACCTTGATCTGTGCTGTATGCGGTACTTGATCCTTTGCGGTTGCCAACCCTCAACTCGCCGACGAGGCAAGGGTGAAGGTGGCCTGACGGGCCCTGGGGCGCCGGAGGTTGGACGTGACCCAATTCACGAAATAGCAAAGTATTCTAAATCGGACGCGAGGGGTTCGGGTAGATCGGGTGGGTGATGGAACCCGTGGCGGAACCCATGACGTGGCGTCTGTCGTTGCCTGGGGCGTAGGCATTACTCCGCTCGCCCCCTCGGCTCGCGACAAAGCGTGCGGATTCCTGTTAAGTCGAGAAATGTCTGCTCTTACTACTTGATCAAAAACATACCGGTCGTGATCCGATACCGCCCAGGCTGGACCGGTGGGCGCTATCGGTGATCGAAACAGGACCGGATACGCTGAGTTGAGTGATGGCAGCGACCTATCGACAAACCGTGTAATCGCCAGCAGACACCAGCAGACAGGAGACCCCTCGTGACCGTCGTCGGGCCGTTCGGGCTGAGCGTGCGGGACCAGGCTCTGGAAGCCGATGTCCAGGCCGGATTGGCGGCTGTCGAGGAAGGCTTGCTCGAGGCCACCAAGAGCGAGGTCCCGTTCATCACGGAGGCCGCGCAGCACCTCGTACGAGCCGGCGGGAAGCGGTTCAGGCCGCTGCTCGTGATGCTCGCGGCCCAGTTCGGCGACCCCTACGCGCCGGGCGTCGTGCCCTCGGCCGTGGTCGTGGAGCTGACCCACCTGGCCACGCTGTACCACGACGACGTCATGGACGAGGCGGCGGTGCGGCGCGGCGTGGACAGCGCCAACACCCGCTGGGGCAACTCCGTCGCGGTCCTCACCGGCGACTTCCTCTTCGCCCGCGCCTCCCAGATCCTCGCCGACCTCGGCCCCGAGGCGGTCCGGGTGCAGGCCCTCGCCTTCGAGCGGCTGGTCACGGGCCAGATCCTGGAGACCGCCGGCCCCTCCGACGGCCGCGACCCGGTCGAGCACTACCTGGACGTGCTCGGCGGCAAGACGGGCTCGCTGGTGGCGGTGTCGTGCCGGTTCGGCGCGATGATGTCCGGTGCCGACGAGACGGTCGTCGACGTGCTCACCCAGTACGGCGAGCGGCTCGGGGTCGCCTTCCAGCTCGCCGACGACGTCCTGGACATCGCCTCCGACTCGCACGAGTCCGGCAAGACCCCGGGCACCGACCTGCGCGAGGGCATCCCGACGCTGCCCGTGCTCCGGCTGCGCGAGCGCGCCGCCCGTCTCGGCCTGGCCGAGGACATCGCGCTGTGCGAGCTGCTCGACTCCGACCTCAGCGACGACGCCCGGCACGCCGAGGCGCTGGCCGCGCTGCGCGCCCACCCCGCGCTGGAGCAGGCCCGCCGGGACACCATCCGGTACGCGGAGGAGGCCCGCGCGGCGCTGGCGCCGCTGCGGGAGTGCGACGCCAAGGCCGCGCTGATGGAACTGTGCGACGCGGTGGTCCACCGCGCCGGCTGACTCGGCCGCCTGTCCGATCACGCCTTGCCTGCGGCGATCGACCCGGGGGCTTCCGGCTGTCCGCCGCGTCGGCTGACCCGGCCGCCTGCCCCGCCACGCCCCGCCTCCGCTCGGACGACCCGGCACACTTCCGGCTGTCCGCCGCGCCGCGTTGCGGGCTGTGGGGATCTGGCACGTCTTCGGCCGTGCGTCGCGCTTTGGTTCCGGCCGTGTGCCTCGTCGCCTTCGGTCCGTGCGACCCGGGCGCGGCTCCGGCCGTCTGCGGCGCCGCGCTTCCGGCCGTGTGCCTCGCCGCTTCCGGTCGTGCAAGCACGGCGCGCTTCCGTCCGTCTGTCGCGCCGTGCTTCGGCTGTACGTCACGGCGCGCTTCCGTCCGTCCGTCGCGCCGCAGCCGTACGTCACGGCGCGCTTCCGGCCGTCCGTCGCGCCGCAGCCGTACGTCACGGCGCGCTTCCGGCCGTCCGTCGCGCCGCAGCCGTACGTCACGGCGCGCTTCCGGCCGCCCGCCGCGCCGCGCCATCAGCCGTGCGACCCGGCATGGGCCGATGCGATCCGTACGCCCCGTGGGTCCGTACACCCCCCGCGCCCCCGTACGCCCCCCTCCATTCCGGTGAGACCCCTACGGGTCGGCGGAGTTCCTGACCCTGCGTGTCATACCCCAGGCGTACGCGGAGTTGGCTCCGAGGTCTGACGCTTCCTCATGGCTGATTTGGTGAGATGGAAACCACGGAAATCACCAATCCTCACCGATTCGGGTGAGAATGGCGGCTCGGGTGGACCAACGTGAGAACAGCCGCCGCCGACGACGGAGGTAAGGCACACATGGCACCGTACGAATCCGACGACGCAGTGGACGCCGCGGGAGTGGACGCCGCGGGGGGCGCTGAGCGAAACGCCGGGCGCCGCAGGGCGGCCCGTTACGCGGTCCCGGTCGCCGTGGTGGGGGTCGCGGCGGCCACGATCGGTCTGGTCCCGGCGCTCGCCGCCTCTGGCGACCCCGACCTGCCCCGGATCACCGCTCAGCAGCTCATCGAGAAGATCGCGAAGTCGGACGTGCAGCAGCTGTCCGGCACCGTGCGGATCAACACCGACCTCGGCCTGCCCGACCTCGGCGGCCTGGAGAACAGCCTGGCCTCCGGCGCCGCCAAGGGCTCCGGCGACGGTTCCTCCGCCGACCCGCAGTCCCAGCTCACCTCGCTGGTCTCCGGCAGGCACACGCTGCGCGTCGCCGCCGACGGCCCCGAGAAGCAGAAGCTGTCGCTGCTGGAGAGCGGCTCCGAGTACAGCCTCATCCACAACGGCAGGAACGTGTGGGGCTACGACAGCAAGACCAACGAGGTGTACCACGGCACCTCGGCCGACTCCGGCAAGGAGCACGACGCCGAGCCCCCGGCCACGCCGAAGGACTTCGCCGACCAGGCGCTGAAGTCGGTGGACGGCACCACGTCCGTCACCGTCGACGGCACCGAGCGGGTCGCCGGCCGCGACGCCTACAAGCTGCTGATCAAGCCCAGGCAGTCCGGCACCACGGTCGGCGCCATCAGCATCGCCGTCGACGCGAAGACGGGCATGCCGCTGAAGTTCACGCTGACGCCGAAGAGCGGCGGCGCCGCCGTCTTCGACGTGGGCTTCACCCAGGTCTCCTTCGCCAGGCCGGCCGCCTCGACCTTCACCTTCACCCCGCCCAAGGGCGCGAAGGTGACGGAGGAGAAGCAGGACTCCGCGGCTCGCAAGCACGCGCCCGAGTCCGGCGAGGACTTCGCCAAGGGCATGAACGGCGCCGACGTCCTCGGCAAGGGCTGGACGTCCATCGCCACCTTCGACACCGGCGCGAAGAGCGGCCTGCCGACCGGTTCCCAGGGCGGTGACCTCGGCGGCTTCCTCGGCTCGATCGGCGACAAGGTCTCGGGCAAGTTCGGCAAGGGCACGGTCTTCTCCACCCGGCTGGTCAACGCCCTGATCACCGACGACGGCAAGGTGTACGTCGGCGCGGTGACCAAGGACGCCCTGGTGAAGGCGGCGAACGAAGGGAAGTGACCCTGCCCGGGCACTACGGGCCGTGACCGTGAGTTGACCCTTCACGGGAGCACGAATCGAGGGGGAGCCGATGGACGGAGGGTCCGCCACGGAGCGGGAGGCGGGGGACGCGGCGGAGCGTGCTCCGGAGCAGCAGGAGGCGAGCGTCATCGCCACCCGCGGCCTCACCAAGCGCTACCGCGGCGGACAACTCGCCGTCGACGGACTCGACCTGACCGTCCCGGCGGGCAGCGTCTTCGGCTTCCTCGGTCCGAACGGCTCGGGCAAGACCACCACCATCCGCATGCTGATGGGCCTGATCGAGCCCACGGCGGGCACGGCACGCGTGCTGGGCCGCCCGATGCCCCGGTCGGCCCGGTCCGTGCTCCCCCAGATCGGCGCACTCATCGAGGGCCCCGCGCTGTACGGCTTCCTCTCCGGCCGGGACAACCTGCTGCGCTACGACGCCGCCGACCCGACCGCCGACCCCCGCACCCGGCACGCCCGCGTCGCCACCGCCCTGGACCGGGTGGGCCTCGCGGCCGCCGCCGGCAAGAAGGCGAAGGCCTACTCGCTGGGCATGAGACAGCGCCTCGGTCTGGCCGCCGCGCTGCTCCAGCCGCGCCGGCTGCTCGTCCTGGACGAGCCCACCAACGGCCTCGACCCGCAGGGCATGCGCGAGATCCGCACCCTGATCCGGGAGCTGGCCGCCGACGGCACGACCGTCTTCCTCTCCTCCCACCTCCTCGACGAGATCGAGCAGGTCTGCACCCACGCGGCGGTCATGGCGCGGGGCCGGCTCGTCACCCAGGGCGCGGTGGCCGACCTGGCGGCCGGGGCGCGCGGCCGGCTGGTGGTGACCACCCCGGATCCGGCCGAGGCGGCCCGGGTGCTGAAGGAGCAGGGCGTCGGGGACGTCACCGTCGACGGCGACCGGGTCACCGCCGAGCCGCCCGCGCGGGACCTCGCGGAGGTGAACGCGGCCCTGGTCGCGGCGGGGATCCGGGTCCGGGGGTTCACGGTCGAACGGGCGTCGCTGGAGGACGCGTTCGTGGCGCTGACAGGGGAGGGCTTCGATGTCGCGGGCTGAGACGGCCTCCGTGAACGGTAGGGCCCCCGAGCCCGGGACGGCCCCCGTGTCCGCGGTGCGCCGACCGAGCCCTCTGTGGGCGTTCGGGCTGCTGCGCAGCGAACTCGTCACGACCCTCCGACGCTGGCGCACGCTCGCCCTGCTCGGGGTGCTGGCCGCCGTGCCGGTGCTGGTCGGGATCGCGGTGAGGATCCAGACGCGGGGCGACAGGACGGTGGACCACAGCGGCCAGGGCCCGGCGTTCATGACACAGATCACCAACAACGGCCTGTTCCTGGTGTTCACGGCACTGGCCGCGACCCTGCCGTTCTTCCTGCCGATGGCCGTCGGGGTCGTCGCGGGCGACGCGATAGCGGGCGAGGCGGGCGCGGGCACCCTGCGCTATCTGCTGGTCGCCCCGGCCGGCCGCGCCCGGCTGCTGCTCACCAAGTACACGACGGTGATGGCGTTCTGCGTGCTGGCCACGCTGGTCGTGGCCGGCTCGGCGCTGATCGTGGGCGCGCTGCTCTTCCCGCTGGGCGACCTCACGACCATATCCGGCACCAGGATCAGCTTCACCGAGGGCCTCGGCCGGGCCCTGCTGATCGCCCTGGTGGTCGCCGCCTCACTGGTCGGCCTGGCGGCGCTCGGCCTGTTCGTGTCGACGCTCACGAACAGCGGCATCGCGGCGATGGCGACCACCGTCGGCATACTCATCACGGTCCAGATCCTCGACCAGATACCCCAGTTGCACGCGCTGCGGCCGTACCTGTTCTCGCACTACTGGCTGTCCTTCGCCGACCTGGTGCGCGACCCCGTCTACTGGGACGACCTGGTGAAGAACCTCGGCCTCCAGGCGCTGTACGCGGCCGTGTTCGGCTCGGCGGCCTGGGCGCGGTTCACGACGAAGGACATCAGCGCGTAGGGCTAGCCGGCGGGCGTCTCGTACGGGAAGCGCGCGAAGGGGGCGTCCTGCGCGAAGAAGGTCTTCGCGCGTGCCAGCGCGTCGGTGTCCTTCAGCACGTCACCCGGGGCGCTGCCGTTACCCAGCAGGACGCCGCCGAAGCGCATCCCCATGTAGGCGGCCGAGTTGTTGAGCGTGCCGACGTAGGGTTCGGCGACCGACGTCTCGTCATGGGCGAGCGCGGCTATGCCCCAGAGCGTACGCCCGGCCAGGGTCGCCTTGAAGTCGACGCCCGGGGTGCGCAGCCAGCCCGACCAGTGGTCCAGGTAGCGCTTGGTGAGGCCGGACACCGAGTACCAGTACAGCGGCGAGGCGATCACGATGTCCGTGGCCGCCAGCGTGGCGTCCAGCAGCAGACC
This sequence comes from Streptomyces sp. NPDC052107, assembly GCF_040680215.1. NCBI lineage: Bacteria > Bacillati > Actinomycetota > Actinomycetes > Kitasatosporales > Streptomycetaceae > Streptomyces > Streptomyces sp. NPDC052107. Next base: position 29,698 of record NZ_JBFAWG010000015.1, on the reverse strand, counting down.
GGTCGCGCTGTCCGAGGGCGGCCGTACGTGCTCGCTGTCGTGCCGCTGGTCCACGAAGTCGGGCAGTGGGTGCTCGGCCAGGCGGATCCAGCGTTGTTCGACGTCACCGGGCAGTTGCTCGGCCGCCGCGTGGGCCAGCAACTCGGTGTTGCCCTCGGCGCGGGCGCTGCCCAGGACGAAGAGAAAACGACGGTTCATGGGTCCCCCCGGGGCGTGCTGTCGTACAGCGGCTAAAGGCGCACGCATTATATGCACACGCAAGAATTCTGGGCCAGGGTGCGGCTGGTGCGAGGCTGTGACGCTGCGGTGACGCGGAAACCGAAGCGAGCCGACACACTGGTCGGCAGGACGCGTACGACCGGATCGCGACGCCGGGGGAGTGAGGGAAAACCGATGTCTCGAGTCAGCTTCGAGAAGAAGCGGGCGCAGCAGCCCGTGGCGCATCCGGCGGTGGTACCGGTCCGGGTGTTCGGCGCGGGAGGCGCGTCGGTCGGCGGGGCATCGGTGGTGGCGGCGCCGGGCGAGGAGATCCAGCAGGCCGTCCTCAACCACCTCCAGCGTCTGGCCATCAGCATCGGCGCCCCCATACGCGCCACGATCCACGACGACCTCGCGGGTTGCGTGGTTCCCCTGGAGGTCTCGGCGGACGGCTCCAGCCGGGTCACGGGGCAGGCGGTACGGGTGGCCGTGCCGGCGGAGCCGGGTGCGGCGGGCGTGGCCTCACGGGCAGCCGTGGCTTCGCCGGAGGGCGTGCGGGATGTGCCCCCGATCACGCAGCCGGCGCCCGTGCCGGCCGGGACCGTACAGGCACCGCCGGGGCAGTTCGGTCCCGCCCCGGTCATGTCGGTCACCAAGGCCCCGGCGCCCGTCATGCCGGTCGCCAAGGCCCCGGCGCCCGTCACCGACGTCCTCGAACCCGAGCCCGCCCCCACCACCCCGACTCCCACCCCCGCCCGCGGTTTCGACGCCGTCGCCGAGGAGGTGCTCGGGGACGAGCCCGTGACCGAGACCGCGGAGGGGGCCGAGTTGCTCACCGAGCCGATGACGCGGATCAACGAGGCCGTGCGCTCCGGCCGTATCGAGGCGGCGGCGCAACTCGCCGACCGTACGGTCGCCGAGGCGACCACCGTGCTGGGCCCCGGCCATGCCGAGGTGCTGCACCTGCGCGAACTGTCCGCCTACATCACCTACTTGGGAGGCGACCCGGTCGGTGCCTGCCGGCAGTCCCTGGACCTCGCCCGGCTGCGCCGGCAGGCGCGGGACGCGGAGGCCGCGTACGGCAACGTGCAGAGCGCGGCGACCGCATGGCGTGCGGTGCGCGACCCCGAGGAGGGCCTGCGGCTGGGCCGCAACCTCATCGAGCTGTGGGCGGACCTCACTACCGAGCCGGGTCCCGCCGCCGCCGACCCGCACCCGCTGGAGTCCGCCCGCGCCCGCATGGTCCGCCTGACCGACCGCGCGGCCCGTGGCGCACAGCCGTGACCGGCGACAGCTCTAGTGCACGCAGAACTCGTTGCCCTCCGGGTCCGCCATCACCACCCATGCGCCCGAGGGTTCCTTCACCTCGTTCAGCACCCGCGCGCCCAGCGCCCGAAGCCGTGCCACCTCGTCGGCGCGCCGGCCCTCGCCGGGGTGCAGGTCCAGGTGGAGCCGGTTCTTGACCGTCTTCGGCTCCGGCACGCGCTGGAACAGCAGCCGCCGGCCGAGCCCGGTGCCGGTCTCCGGGTCGTACGGGTCGTCGGGGTGCCGTACGGCGATCAGGTCACGGAAGGCGGGCCGGCCGTGGTACTCGACCGTGGCCTCGCCGGGCAGCGCGCCGAGGGACAGCAGCCGTTCGATCAGGGTGCTGTTGTCCTCGGCCGTGTAGTGCAGCGTGGCGGCCCAGAAGTCGGCCTGGGCGTGCGGGTCGGCCGCGTCGATGACGAGCTTCCAGTGCAGCGGGGCAGGGGCCTCGGTGGGTGACTGAGTCGACATGCTCACCACTTATAGCGGCGAGCACTGACTTCGGACCCACCGAATCAGGTTTCCACCGGCGCTGAATCGGGCGTCTCCACCCGGGGCAGGCCCAGCGGCTCCCGCGGCCTGCGCGCCGCGCGCAGCGCGTCGCCCGTGAGGAGCATCAGCGCCAGCCAGACCAGCGCGAACCCGGCCCAGCGTTCGGGCGGCATGGCCTCGTGGAAGTAGAAGATGCCGAGCAGGAACTGGAAGACGGGCGCCAGGTACTGCAGCAGGCCCAGCGTGGACAGGGGCACACGAATCGCCGCCGCGCCGAAGCAGACGAGGGGCAGTGCGGTGACCAGGCCGGTGGAGGCGAGCAGGACGGCGTGCCCGGTCCCCTCGTTCAGGAAGCTGGCCTTGCCGTGCGCACCGAGCCACAGCAGATAGCCGAGCGCGGGCAGGAACTGGATCGCGGTCTCGGCGGCCAGCGACTCCAGGCCGCCGAGGGCGACCTTCTTCTTGACCAGGCCGTAGGTGGCGAAGGAGAACGCGAGGACGAGCGAGATCCACGGAGGGCGGCCGTAGCCGACGGTCAGGACGACGACGGCGGCGAGGCCGGTGGCGACCGCCGCCCACTGCACGGGCCGCAGCCGCTCCTTCAGCAGCAGCACGCCCATCGCGATGGTCACCAGCGGGTTGATGAAGTACCCGAGGGAGGCCTCGACGACATGGCCGGAGTTCACGGACCAGATGTAGACGCCCCAGTTCACCGTGATGACAGCGGCGGCCACGGCGATGAGCCCCAGCCGGCGGGGCTGGCGCAGCAACTGTCCGGCCCACGCCCAGCGCCGTACGAAGAGCAGGGCGACGGCGACGACGACCAGGGACCACACCATGCGGTGGGCGAGGATCTCCACCGCCCCGGCGGGCTTCAGCAGGGGCCAGAACAGGGGCACCAGGCCCCACATGCCGTAGGCGGCGAAGCCGTTCAGCAGGCCTATTCGGTGCTCACCCTTGGACTTCCCGGCCATGGGGCCCCTCCCTCTCGCATCAGGCACGCGAGAAGGAAGGTAGCGCCGAGCACCCCCGGCTGTCATGGCCGTATCGCCATACGGTCATGACAGTCCGAGGGGTGTCGGACGGCTCAGCCCTTGAGTGCGGCGGTGACCGCCTCCGCCAGCGGGGTGGTGGGACGGTCGATCAGCCGCGACAGGTCGCCGGAGGAGACCACCAGCTCGCCCTTCTCGACCGAGGCGTCCACACCGGCCAGGATCGTGGCCAGCGGCCCGGGCAGCCCGGCGCCGGTCAGGATGCCGGCGAAGGTCTCCACGGAGACCGCGTTGTAGACGATCTCCTTGCCGGTCTGCCGGCTCAGCTCGGCCGCGTACTCGGCGAAGCCCCACGCCTCGTCGCCGCCCAGCTCGTACGTCTTGTTCTCGTGGCCCTCGCCGGTCAGCACCGCGACCGCGGCGGCGGCGTAGTCGGCGCGGGCGGCCGAGGACACCCGGCCGTCGCCGGCGGCCTGGACGACCGCGCCGTGCTCCAGCACCGGGGCCAGGTTCTCGGTGTAGTTCTCGTGGTACCAGCCGTTGCGCAGCAGGGTGTACGGCAGGCCGGAGGCGAGCAGTACCTCCTCCGTCGCCCGGTGGTCGTCCGCGAGCGCGGCGGTGAGACTGCCCGGGGCGCTGGTGTAGGCGAGCAGCGCCACGCCGGCGGCCTTGGCGGCGTCGATGACGACCTTGTGCTGCTGCACCCTGCCCTTGTCGAACTCGTTGCCGGAGATCAGCAGGACCTTGTCACCGGCGGCGAAGAGGCCGTCGAAGGTCTCGGGCGCGTTGTAGTCGGCGACGGCCAGCTTCACCCCGCGGGCGGCGAAGTCGGCGGCCTTCGCCTCGTCGCGCACGACGGCGGTGATCCGCTGCGCCGGAACCTTCTCCAGCAGCTGCTCCACGACGTGCCGGCCGAGGTGTCCGGTGGCTCCGGTGACGACGATGCTCATGGTTCGCAACTCCTTGTGGGATGCCGTGTATCTCGTATGGCACTCACCTTAGGATGGGCGCTAACCCAGCGAAAGTACCCACTTTGAAGTAAGGTACGGGCATGTCGGTAAGTGACTGGAAGGGCGACGGCGAGGCCATGTGCCCCCACCGCCTGGTCCTGGAGCACGTGACCAGCCGTTGGGGCGTGCTGGTGCTGATCCAGCTCCTCGACCGCCCGCATCGCTTCAGCGAACTGCGTCGGGCGATCAGCGGCCTCGGCGGGCGTGGCGTCAGCGAGAAGATGCTCACGCAGACCCTCCGGACCCTGGAGCGCGACGGTCTCGTCCACCGGGACGCCAAGCCCGTCATCCCGCCGCGCGTCGACTACTCCCTGACAGAGCTGGGCCGCGAGGCGGCGGAACAGGTGCGCGCGCTGGCCCGGTGGACCGAGCAGCGCATGGACGACGTGCTCAGCGCCCGCCGGGCATACGACGAGGCCCGGGACGTCCGGTCCCGGGCCTCATAGCCAAGCCGAAAGGCGTTCTCAGCCGATGACCGTCCAGGTGTCCCCGCCCGCCAGCAGCGCGGCCAGGTCGCCCTTGCCCTTCTGCTCGATCGCGGTGTCCAGCTGGTCGGCCATCGCCGTGTCGTAGACCGGCCGGTCGACCGAGCGGAAGACACCGATCGGGGTGTGGTGCAGGGTGTCGGGGTCGGCGAGCCGGGAGAGCGCGAAGGCGGTGGTCGGGGACGTGGCGTGGGCGTCGTGGACCAGGATGTCCGCCTCGTTCTCCGCCGTCACGGTGACGACCTCCAGGTCACCGGTGGCCTTGTTGCGTACAACGCCGCGCCCGCCTCCCCCACTCTCGGCTTCGCTCGAGCGGGAGGTGCCCCCACCGCCGAAGCGGATCGGCTGCCCGTGCTCCAGCCGGATCAGGGCCTCCTCGGCCTGCTGCTTGTCCTTCAAGGCGTCGAAGGCGCCGTCGTTGAAGATGTTGCAGTTCTGGTAGATCTCGATCAGCGCGGTGCCCGGGTGGTCGGCGGCCGCGCGGAGCACCTCGGTCAGGTGCTTGCGGTCGGAGTCGATGGTGCGGGCGACGAAGGACGCCTCCGCTCCGATCGCCAGCGACACCGGGTTGAACGGCGCGTCCAGCGAGCCCATCGGCGTCGACTTGGTGATCTTGCCGAGCTCGGAGGTCGGGGAGTACTGGCCCTTGGTCAGGCCGTAGATCCGGTTGTTGAACAGCAGGATCTTCAGGTTGACGTTGCGGCGCAGGGCGTGGATCAGGTGGTTGCCGCCGATCGACAGCGCGTCGCCGTCACCGGTGACCACCCACACCGACAGATCACGCCTGCTGGTCGCCAGGCCGGTGGCGATCGCCGGGGCGCGGCCGTGGATGGAGTGCATCCCGTAGGTGTTCATGTAGTACGGGAAGCGGGAGGAGCAGCCGATGCCGGAGACGAAGACGATGTTCTCCTTGGCCAGCCCCAGCTCCGGCATGAAGCCCTGCACGGCGGCGAGGATCGCGTAGTCACCGCAGCCCGGGCACCAGCGCACCTCCTGGTCCGACTTGAAGTCCTTCATCGACTGCTTGGCCTCGGCCTTGGGGACCAGCTGCAGCAGCCCGTTGCCGGTGTCAGTCATCGATGGCCTCCTTCAGCGCCGCGGCGAGCTGTTGCGCCTTGAACGGCATGCCGTTGACCTGGTTGTAGGAGCGGGCGTCGACCAGGTACTTCGCCCGGATCAGGGTGGCCAGCTGCCCGAGGTTCATCTCGGGGATCACCACCTTGTCGTACCGCTTCAGGACGGTGCCGAGGTTGCGCGGGAAGGGGTTGAGGTGGCGCAGATGGGCCTGCGCGATTCCCTCGCCGGCCGCCCGCAGCCGCCGTACCGCCGCCGTGATCGGGCCGTACGTCGAGCCCCAGCCCAGCACCAGCGTGCTCGCGCCGTGCGGGTCGTCGACCTCGATGTCGGGGACCTCGATCCCGTCGATCTTGGCCTGCCGGGTGCGGACCATGAAGTCGTGGTTGGCCGGGTCGTAGGAGATGTTGCCCGTGCCGTCCTGCTTCTCGATGCCGCCGATGCGGTGCTCCAGGCCCGGGGTGCCCGGGATCGCCCACGGCCGGGCGAGGGTCTCGGGGTCGCGCTTGTACGGCCAGAAGACCTCGGTGCCGTCGTCCAGGGTGTGGTTCGGGCCGGAGGCGAACTGCACCCGAAGATCCGGCAGTTCGTGCAGGTCCGGGATCCGCCACGGCTCGGAGCCGTTGGCCAGGTAACCGTCGGACAGCAGCATCACCGGGGTGCGGTAGGTCAGGGCGATCCGGGCCGCCTCCAGAGCCGCGTCGAAGCAGTCCGCCGGCGTCTTCGGCGCCACGATCGGCACCGGGGCCTCGCCGTTGCGGCCGAACATCGCCTGCAGCAGGTCCGCCTGCTCGGTCTTGGTCGGCAGACCCGTGGACGGGCCGCCACGCTGGATGTCGACGACCAGCAGCGGCAGCTCCAGGGAGACCGCGAGGCCGACCGTCTCGCTCTTCAGTGCGACACCGGGACCGGAGGTGGTGGTCACCGCGAGCGAGCCGCCGAACGCCGCGCCCAGCGCCGCGCCGATGCCCGCGATCTCGTCCTCCGCCTGGAAGGTCCGCACGCCGAAGTTCTTGTGCTTGCTCAGCTCGTGCAGGATGTCCGAGGCCGGGGTGATCGGGTACGAGCCCAGGAACAGCGGCAGGTCCGCCTGCTGGGACGCGCTGATCAGGCCGTAGGCCAGGGCGAGGTTGCCGGAGATGTTCCGGTAGGTGCCGACCGGGAAGGCCTTGGCGGCCGGGGCGACCTCGTAGGAGACGGCGAAGTCCTCCGTGGTCTCGCCGAAGTTCCAGCCCGCCCGGAACGCGGCGATGTTCGCCGCCATGATCTGAGGCTTCTTCGCGAACTTCGACTTCAGGAACTTCTCGGTGCCCTCGGTCGGCCGGTGGTACATCCACGACAGCAGACCCAGCGCGAACATGTTCTTGCTGCGCTCGGCCTCCTTGCGGGAGAGGTCGAACTCCTTCAGCGCCTCCACCGTGAGGGTGGTCAGCGGCACCGGGTGCAGGTTGTAGCCGTCCAGCGAGCCGTCCTCCAGCGGGGAGGTGCCGTAGCCGACCTTCTGCAGGGCGCGCTTGGTGAACTCGTCCGTGTTGACGATGATCTCGGCGCCGCGCGGCAGATCGCCGATGTTCGCCTTCAGCGCGGCCGGGTTCATGGCGACCAGGACGTTCGGCGCGTCGCCGGGGGTGAGGATGTCGTGGTCGGCGAAGTGGAGCTGGAAGCTGGAGACGCCGGGCAGGGTGCCGGCGGGAGCGCGGATCTCGGCGGGGAAGTTGGGCAGGGTGGAGAGGTCGTTGCCGAAGGACGCGGTCTCCGAGGTGAACCTGTCACCGGTGAGCTGCATGCCGTCACCCGAGTCCCCCGCGAACCGGATGATCACCCGGTCCAGGCGCCGTACGTCCTTGACGCCGCCCGGTTTGCGCTGCTCTCCGACGACGGCTCCGTCGGCCTGCTCCGCCTGGCTGCTGACCTGGCTGGTCACTGAACTGGACCTCCTTCGAGGCGGCTGTCCGGGGCGTGGTCATCCCGCGGACCATCCCAGGATCAACCCTACGTCGGTTAGGGTCGCCTTCCCGAGGCGATCCACAGAATGGACGACATTCGAGTCGGCCCGTGGCGCTTTCGAGTCGGCGCTGAGGTGTCAGGACGTCCTTCCCCGGCCGTCTCCTCCGGTCTTCCATCCGGGTACCCGGTCTTCCCACCGAAGCCGGACCGTCCGACGCCCTGCTGACAGTGTTCTTCGGGTCAGGAGTTCAGATAGGTCAGTACGGCCAGAACACGCCGGTGGTCCCCTTCGCTCGGAGCCAGCCCGAGCTTCAGGAAGATGTTGCTGACGTGCTTCTCAACGGCGCCGTCACTGACCACCAACTGCTTGGCGATCGCCGAGTTCGTGCGTCCCTCCGCCATCAGCCCGAGCACCTCGCGCTCGCGCGGGGTGAGCCCCGCCAGCACGTCCTGCTTGCGGCTGCGGCCGAGCAGCTGCGCGACCACCTCGGGGTCCAGCGCCGTACCGCCCTGGGCCACCCGCACCACCGCGTCCACGAACTCGCGGACCTCGGCGACCCGGTCCTTCAGCAGATAGCCCACACCCCGGCTGGAACCGGCCAGCAGTTCGGTGGCGTAGCGCTCCTCCACGTACTGCGAGAGCACCAGCACGCCGAGCCCCGGATGGGCCTTCCGCAGCCGTACGGCCGCCCGCACGCCCTCGTCGGTGTGTGTCGGCGGCATCCGTACGTCCGCCACCACGACGTCGGGCAGTTCGCCCTGCGCGTCCAAGTCGGCGACGGTCTTGACCAGCGCCTCCGCGTCCCCGACGCCGGCCACGACATCGTGCCCGCGGTCGGTCAGCAGCCGGGTCAGGCCCTCCCTGAGCAGCACTGAGTCCTCGGCGATGACCACCCGCACCCTGTCCTCCACGATCTCCCGGCCCCCCGAGCCCGATCCCGCTCCGCGACGACGTCCGTCCTCACGGAGATCCAGCGTTCCAGCGTACGGAGGTCCAGCATTCCAGCATTCGGTACGCGCCGCTCGCCTCATCAGCACAATCCCGCCTCCGGGGAGGGGGCGGGAAGGGCCGGGGCGGGGGTGGGATCTTCTTCATGCCTGTGCCGGTGATCGATGGGTGGGGCGTCGGCGATTCAGGTCCTCGCGTCAGTCTCGCCAGGGCAGTTCCGCGATCACCCGGGTGGGGCCGCCTTCCGGGGAGTCCACCACGAAGACGCCGTCCACGGCGTCCAGGCGGCCGGCGAGACCGGCCAGGCCCGAGCCGCGGGTGACGTCCGCGCCGCCGACGCCGTCGTCGATCACCTGCAGCATCAGCCGGTCCTCCGCGCGCCACACGTCCACCGAGGCGGACCGAGCCCGGCTGTGCTTGCTGATGTTCTGCAGCAGTTCGGAGACGGTGAAGTAGGCGATGCCCTCGATGGCCGGCGCCGGACGGGCCGGCAGATCGACCTCCACCCGCACCGGCACCGCGCAGCGGGAGGCGACCGCGGACAGGGCCGCGTCCAGGCCCCGGTCGGTCAGTACGGCCGGGTGGATACCGCGGGCGAGATCGCGCAGCTCCTGCAGCGCCGTCTTCACCTCGCCGTGCGCCTCGTCCACCATCCGTGCCGCCGCCCGCGGATCCTCCCGCAGCTTCTCCTTCGCCAGCCCCAGGTCCATGGCGAGGTTGACCAGCCGGGCCTGGGCCCCGTCGTGCAGGTCCCGCTCGATGCGGCGCAGATCGGCGGCGGCCGTGTCGACCACCACCCCGCGGTCCGACTCCAGTTCCACCACCCGCGCCGACAGCAGCGACGGCCCCAGCAGGCCCCGGACCAGCAGCCCGTCCACCGTCGTCAGGGCCCGTACGATCCACGGCGTGGCCAGCGTGAACAGCAGCCCGACCAGCGCGGTCACGGTGATCTCGAAGGGGTTGTCGAGATAGACGCTGTGGTGCTCGTCGCCGTACAGCTGGATGCCGCCCTGGCCGACGTACGCCGGGAAGACCCAGAACCACAGCGGGTACGTCAGCAGCGTCCAGCCCGTCGTCCACAGGCTCACCGCCACCGAGAACGAGAACACCGCCCACGGGAACTGCACCAGCGCGTACAGCAGGTTCCGCCAGGAGGTGCCGCTCTTGAGCACCGCGCCCATCCAGGCCAGCGCCCCGGGCTTGCGCATCCGCAGCGGCTCCGGCTCGGCCACGTCCAGCCGCAGCAGCCCCCGCGCCCGCGCCCGCTCCAGCGCGCCGAAGCCCCGGCAGCCGGCCAGCGCCGCCGCGAGCACCGGGACGCCGAGGAAGGTCACCAACAGGCCCGCGCCGAGCGACGCCATGGTCACCGTCCAGGTGAACAGCACGATCGAGATCGGCAGGCTCAGCAGGACATAGCCGAACTCGCGCCAGCTGCGCGCCTCGAACGGCGCCCGCAGCGCGGCGGGCAGCCGGTGGCCGGCGCCGGCGGACTGATCCTCACCCCGTCCGTATCCGTACCCGTGTCCGTATTCCGTGGCCATCGATTCCGTCCCGTTCTCCTCGTCCCAGCGGCGGTTCAGCCGTGTTTCCAGGGTCGTGCGGCGGGGGTTTGCGGGCCATGGAGTCCGTCGGCGTCTTGGGGCGGGGGTTTTCCCCACCTGTTGCCTCCGGCGGACAGCCGTTCGCCCGGTGCGGTCGGCTTCTTGGTGCGGTTGGCCGTTGGTGGCGTTGCGCGGGATCGCCGTGGGGGGTCTGCTTGCGGGGCGGCTGCGGGTTCGTCGGGGTCGCTCGCGCAGATCCCCACGCCCCTAGGGGGATGCAGTCGCCCGCACCCGCATGGGGAACCGTCGCTCTCTCTGGTTATCAAGGGTCCAGAGAGCCAGTCGCCCGCACCCGCATGGGGAACCGTCGGCCGTTCCACCCGCATGCGGCGCCGCCGGCTACTCCGTCCGGTCCCTCCACGGCAGCTCCGCCGTGACCACCGTCGGGCCGCCGGGCGGGGAGTCGAGGACGAACAGGCCGTCCACCGCGCCCAGCCGGTCCGCGAGGCCGCGCATGCCGGTGCCGCCCTCCAGGCGGGCACCGCCCCGGCCGTCGTCGCGGACCTGGATGAGCAGCCGTTCCTCGGTGCGCCACACGTCCACCGAGGCGGTCCGGGCCTGGCTGTGCTTGCTGATGTTCTGGAGCAGTTCGGAGACGGTGAAGTAGGCGATGCCCTCGATGGCCGGCGCCGGGCGGTCCGGCAGGTCCACGGTCACCTTCACCGGCACCGTGCAGCGGGTGGCGACCGAGGACAGGGCCGCGTCCAGGCCCCGGTCGGTGAGCACGGCCGGGTGGATGCCCCGGGCCAGGTCGCGCAGCTCCTGGAGGGCCAGCTTCACCTCGCCGTGCGCCTCCTCCACCATCGCCGCCGCCGTGTCGGGATCCTCCAGCAGCTTCTCCTTGGCCAGACCGAGCCCCATGGCCAGGTTGACCAGCCGGGCCTGCGCCCCGTCGTGCAGGTCCCGCTCAATGCGCCGCAGATCGGCGGCGGCCGTGTCGACCACGACCCCGCGGTCCGACTCCAGCTCGGCGATACGGCGTTCCAGCTCGTCCGAGGGCGACAGCAACCCGCGCACCATGAAGCGGTCGACGTTCGCCAGGCCCCGCGCCAGGTACGGCAGCACCGGCCACAGCACGAACAGCGAGGTCAGCACGGTGCAGAAGGTGAGGATGCCCCAGGGCAGCCGGATGACGTCGTACAGCAGCGTCCGCCAGCCCACCGGGTCCTTCAGCGCCATCCACAGCCGCTGCGTCAGCCCGCCGCTCTTCGCGAGCGGCAGCGGGGTCGGCTCCTCCACCCGCACCCCGAGCAGCCATCGCGCGCGGGCCCGCTCCAGCTTCCCCAGCTGCCGGGCGCCCAGCAGACTGAGCGCCAGCAGCGGAAGGCCGACGACGGTGATCGTCAGAGACCCGCCGACGGGCAGCACAGTGATCGCGTAGACGAAGCCGAACAGCGTCACCGGCAGGTTCAGCAGGAGATACAGGATCTCCTTCCAGGTGTGCGCGTCGTACGCCGGCCGGATCGGGGGCAGACGGTCGGGGCCGTCGGCCTGGCCGACGGCGGAGCTGGTAGCGGTCATACCGGTCAGCCTGCCGTGCCCGGCACCCTCCGCGCCATGCGGTACGCCGCCCTCCGCCGACGGGGGAAAACCCCACCTCGAACGCGTCGGACGGCTCCGTCAGCTGTCTCATGGCGTGACGGGCTGCTTACCGGTTCTTTATCAGGGCCTAGACTCCGGTGCGTACGGATCCTCGAACATGCGGGATCACGGAATCCACTCAGGTCACACGGTCAGGGAGCGAGGGACGGACGGTGCGGGAGACGTTGGGGGACTCGACGACCGCCGCGGGGAACGTCATCGCGGCCGGCTACTTCCAGTCCTACTCGGTGGTGGGACTGCTCGCGCTCATCGGCGTGCTGTTCGTCGCGGTCGCCTTCGGCGCGGGCCGCCTGCTGCGCCCGGTCGTGCCGACCCCCGAGAAACTCCTGACCTACGAGTGCGGCGTCGACCCGGTCGGCGAGGGCTGGGCCCACACCCAGGTCCGCTACTACGTCTACGCCTTCCTGTACGTGATCTTCGCGGTCGACTCCATCTTCCTGTTCCCCTGGGCGACGGTCTTCGCCGCCCCCGGCTACGGCGCGACGACGCTCGTGGAGATGTTCGTCTTCCTCGGCTTCCTCGCCGTCGGCCTGCTGTACGCATACAAGAAGGGCGTCCTGGCATGGACGTGACCCCCACACCTGTGTCGCTCCCGGAGCCGAAGCGGCTGGGCGCGCTCGCCCGCCTGGCCCCCGAGCCGATGAAGGTGGTCCTCAACTGGGGCCGCCGCTACTCGCTCTGGGTCTTCAACTTCGGCCTCGCCTGCTGCGCGATCGAGTTCATCGCCGCGTCGATGGCCCGCCACGACTTCATCCGCCTCGGCGTGATCCCGTTCGCGCCCGGCCCCCGCCAGGCCGACCTGATGGTCGTCTCCGGCACGGTCACGGACAAGATGGCCCCGGCCGTCAAGCGCCTGTACGAGCAGATGCCCGAGCCGAAGTACGTCATCTCCTTCGGCGCCTGCTCCAACTGCGGCGGCCCCTACTGGGACTCCTACTCCGTCACCAAGGGCGTCGACCAGATCATCCCGGTGGACGTGTACGTCCCCGGCTGCCCGCCGCGCCCCGAGGCGCTGCTCCAGGGCATCCTCAAGCTCCAGGAGAAGATCGCCCGAGAGTCGCTGGGCGAGCGGTACGGCCACTCCCGCCCGTCCGCGGCCGCCCTGACCAGCGACCTGGTGAAACCGCCCGCCCCCGCTGGAGAGGGGGAGGGACGATGAGCACGGTCGGCTGGCTGCCCGCCCCGGTCGAGGACCTCTTCGGTACGGACGCCACGGCCGAGGAGTCGTACGACCTCCTCACCGTGGACGTACCGCCGTCCTCCTGGCTCACCGCCCTGGAGACGGCCCGTACGACCCTGGGCTGCACCTACTTCGACTGGCTGAGCGCGGTCGACGAACCGGGCACGGGCTTCCGCGTCTCCGCCCACGTCGTCGCCCTGGGCCCGGTCCGCCGCCTCCTCGTCCGCACGACCGTCCCGCACGAGGCGCCGACGCTGCCCTCCGCCGTCGGCGTCTACGCGGGCGCCGCCTGGCACGAGCGCGAGACCCACGAGATGTTCGGCGTGGTGTTCGAGGGCCACCCCGGCCTGGAGCACCTGCTCCTCCCGGAGACCTTCGAGGGCCACCCGCTCCGCAAGGACTTCGTCCTCGCCGCGCGTGTCGCCAAGGCCTGGCCCGGTGCGAAGGAGCCCGGCGAATCCGAGCACGGCGGCCCGAAGCGCCGCCAGATGCTCCCCCCGGGCGTGCCCGACCCCAACGAGTGGGGCCCCCTGAAAGGCCAGCTGCCTCCGGCCCCGGCCCGCCCGGCGCGGGGCGCGGGCCGGGCGGCGGGCGAACGCCCAGCAGCTGCTCGTGCAGGCGCGGCCGGAGACCGCCCGGTACGACGGACCCGCACGGCGGCACAGGGCTCGGCGAGTCAGACGCCGCAGGCGGCCCCGACCGAGCCGACCGAGCCGACCGAGCCGACCGGCGAGGCTGCTGCCGGGCCTGCCGGTGCGCGGCCTCGGCGGACGCGGAGCGCCGGCGAGGGGTCGGTGAGCCAGACGCGGACACCTCAGGACGCGGCCGAGCTCAAGCAGACCGCCGCCGAGGGCGACGCGACCCGTGCCGCGGCAGCGGAAGGTCCGGCCGCCGAGGCCTCCGTGGCCCACGAGCCCACCCCCGCCCCGGCCCGGCCCCGCCGCGCCCGCAGCACCTCGGAGGGCTCGGCCTCACAGCGACCCCAGGCTCCGGAACCGACGGCACCGGCCACCGACGAGCCGACGGAACCGGCTGCTGCGGGTGAGCGGCCGGCACCGGCTGCGGAAGAGCCGAGGGCACCGGCTACGAGTGAGCCGGCGGCGGCGGGCAGTGCCGCTCGTCCCGCCCGTCGGAGCACGGCCCCGCGCAGCTCGGACGCCCCGTGGCACCACGCCCGCCCGGCCTTCGAGGAGCCCGAACAGGTCCCGGCGGGGCCCGAACAGGCGCCGGAGGAACCGGGAACGACCGCTGCGGGGCCCGAACAGGCCTCGACGGAACCTGACCGAACGTCTGCCGAACCGGAGCGGAGCCCTGCCGAACCCGAGCAGCTCGAGCGGCAACCCGAACGGTCCGCCGCCCCCGGTGACGACCTCACCGGCGGCGACGCGCCCGCCACCCCCGGCAACCCCGAACCCGAGCCCACCGACGACAACCCCACAGGAGGCCCGCAGTGAACGGCGCGCTGGACGTCGCCCTGCGACTCCTGGTCGTGTTCGTCGTCTTCCTCACCTTCCCGCTGATCGTCGGCCAGACCGAGCACAAGGTGATGGCGCACATGCAGGGCCGCCTCGGCCCGATGTACGCGGGCGGCTTCCACGGCTGGGCGCAGCTCATCGCGGACGGCGTGAAGTTCGCGCAGAAGGAGGACGTGGTCCCGGCCGGCGCCGACCGCCGCGTCTTCCAGCTCGCCCCCGCCGTGGCCCTGCTGCCGTACCTCCTCGTGCTGCTCGCCATCCCGATCGGCCCCGGCGAGGGCGCCGTCGGCCAGGTCCTGGACGCGGGCGTGTTCTTCGTGCTCGCGGTGATGGGCGTCGGCGTGCTCGGCTCGCTCATGGCCGGCTGGGCCAGCGCGAACAAGTTCTCCCTGCTCGGCGGCCTGCGCACGGCCGCCCAGCTGCTCGCCTACGAGCTTCCGATGCTGCTCGCCGCCGCCTCGGTCGCGATGGCGGCGGGCACGGTCTCCCTGCCCGGCATCCTGCACGGCTTCCACTGGTGGTGGGTGCCCTGGCAGATCGTCGGCGCGGTCGTCTTCTTCGTCGCCGGACTCGCCGAGCTGCAGCGCCCGCCGTTCGACATGCCCGTGGCCGACTCGGAGATCATCTTCGGCGCGTACACCGAGTACACCGGTCTGCGGTTCGCACTCTTCCTCCTCGCCGAGTACGCCGGAATCGTCGTCCTGTGCGGCCTGACCACCGTCCTCTTCCTGGGCGGCTGGCACGGCCCGTGGGGCCACGACGGCCTGGGCTGGCTGTGGACCCTGCTGAAGACCGCGATCCTCGCCTTCCTCGTCATCTGGCTCCGCGTCACCTACCCGCGCCTGCGTGAGGACCAGCTCCAGAAGCTGTCCTGGACCCTCCTCGTCCCCCTCTCCCTCGCCCAGATCGCCCTCACCGGCACCGTCAAGGTGGTGATCTCCTAGTGGCTCCGATCCCCGGCTCCGGCCTTGCCAAGGGCCTGGCCGTCACCCTCCGCACGATGACCAGGAAGACGGTCACCGAGCAGTACCCGGACGCCCAGCCCGAACTGCCGCCCCGCACGCGTGGCGTGATCGGCCTGTTCGAGGAGAACTGCACGGTCTGCATGCTCTGCGCCCGGGAATGCCCGGACTGGTGCATCTACATCGACTCCCACAAGGAGACGGTCCCGCCAGCCACCCCCGGCGGCCGCGAGCGCAGCCGCAACGTCCTCGACCGGTTCGCCATCGACTTCTCCCTGTGCATGTACTGCGGTATCTGCATCGAGGTGTGTCCTTTCGACGCGTTGTTCTGGTCTCCGGAGTTCGAGTACGCCGAGACCGACATCCGTGACCTCACCCACGAGCGGGACAAGCTCCGCGAGTGGATGTGGACCGTCCCGGCCCCGCCGGCCCTCGACCCCGCCGCCGAGGAGCCGAAGGAGATCGCCGCCGCCCGCAAGACCGCCGAGAAGCTGGCGGCCGCTCAGGCCGATCCGGGGGAGGGCGCGTCATGACCCTCGCCTCGACCCTGAGTCCCGCCGCGGGTCACCCCGGCGTGCACCTGGCCGCGGCCTCGCCCGGCTTCCTGTCCCCGACCGGCGTCGAGATCGCCTTCCTCCTCGTCGGCCTGGTCACCTTCGGCGCCGCGCTGGTCACCGTCACCACCCGCCAGCTGGTGCACGCCGCCCTGTGGCT
Organism: Streptomyces sp. NPDC052107; assembly: GCF_040680215.1. NCBI lineage: Bacteria > Bacillati > Actinomycetota > Actinomycetes > Kitasatosporales > Streptomycetaceae > Streptomyces > Streptomyces sp. NPDC052107. The sequence goes on along the minus strand of NZ_JBFAWG010000015.1, from coordinate 13,712 downwards.
GGTGGTCGCGCTCGGTGGTCTCGCCGTGGAGTACCTGCTGCTCACGGCCGAGTTCATCGCCTGGGTGCAGGTCCTGATCTACGTCGGTTCCGTCGTCGTCCTTCTGCTGTTCGGTCTGATGCTCACCAAGGCCCCCATCGGCCGCTCCCCGGACGCCGACTCCGGCAACCGCTGGGCCGCCCTGACCGTCGCGGTCGCCGCCGCCGTCGCCCTGGTCTGGGTGGTCGTCGACGCCTTCCGCACCACCTGGGTCGACCTGAACGGCCCCGCCGCCGGCTCCACCCGGGTCACGGGCGAGAGCCTGTTCCGGAACTGGGTGCTGCCCTTCGAGGCGCTCTCCGTCCTGCTCCTCGCGGCCCTGGTCGGCGCGATCGTCCTGTCCCGCAAGGCGAAGGCGGAGTCGAACCCTCCCCATGTGAACTCCCGAGGCGTCACCGAGAGTTCCCCCTCCGTCACGGATTCCGGAATTCACCCGGTCGAGCAGGAAGGCGCCCGCTGATGCACCTCGCCTACCCGGCCGTCCTCTCCGCCCTCCTGTTCTGCACCGGCCTCTACGGCGTCCTCGCCCGCCGCAACGCGATCCTGGTCCTGATGTCGGTCGAGCTGATGCTCAACGCCGTCAACCTCAACCTCGTCGCCTTCGACGTCTGGCTCAGCCGGGCCGCGAAGGACACCCTGCACTCCGGCCAGGCGCTGACCCTGTTCACCGTCACCATCGCCGCCGCCGAGATCGGCATCGGCCTGGCGATCGTGCTCGCCGTCTACCGCAACCGCGGCACCTCCGACATCGACAAGCTCCGCGACACCGCCGAGGGCCCCGGCACCGAGGGACCCGGCTCCTCCGCGGCCGAGAAGGCTGAGGCCACCGCGTGACCACGACCACCCTCGCCGCCCTCGTCCCCCTTCTGCCGTTCCTCGGCGCCGCGGCCGGACTGCTGCTCGGCCGCACCGCGCCCGGGTTCGTCCGCCCGCTCGCCGTGCTGCCGCCGCTGGTCTCGCTCGTGCTGGCCGCACTCGTCGCCGCGCGCCAGGGCGGCGGACCGGCGATCAGCGCCCACACCGAGCTGACGCCCACCGGCTCGGTCCCGATCGAGCTGGCGCTGTACATCGACGGCTTCGCCGCGCTCGTCGCGATCCTGGTCGCGTTCGTCGCGGCCTGCGTGCAGATCTACTCGACCGGCTATCTGCGCGACGACCCGCGCTACCCCTCGTACGCCGCCCTCGTCTCCCTGTTCACCTCCGCGATGCTCCTGGTCGTCTACTCCGGTGACCTGATCGTGCTGCTGGTCGGCTGGGAAGTCATGGGCATCTGCTCCTACTTCCTGGTCGGCCACTACTGGGAGACCCCCGAGGCCCGCGCCGCCTCCCTGAAGGCCTTCCTGGTCACCAAGCTCGGCGACGTGCCGTTCCTCATCGGCCTGTTCGCGCTCGCCACCGACGCCGGCTCGTTCCGGATCACGCGCGTCCTCGGCGCCGTCGCGAGCGGCAACCTGCACCATCCGACGGTGGTCGCCCTGCTGCTCCTCGCGGGCGTCGCGGGCAAGTCGGCACAGTTCCCGCTGCACACCTGGCTCCCGGACGCGATGGCGGGCCCCACGCCCGTCTCGGCGCTGATCCACGCCGCGACGATGGTCGCCGCCGGTGTCTACTTCGTCGCCCGTCTCCTTCCGGTCTTCGAGGCCTCCCAGGCCGCGATGCTGGTGCTCGCCGTCATGGCCGCCGTCACGATGGTCGGCTCCGGTCTCGCGGCACTCGCCCAGGACGACATCAAGCGCGTCCTCGCCTACTCGACGATCGGCCAGCTCGGCTACATGACCGGCGCCCTGGCCGTAGGCGACCGCGGTGCCGCCGTCTTCCACCTCCTGTCCCACGGTGCCTTCAAGGCGCTGCTGTTCCTCGCGGCCGGCGTGATCATCCACGCCGCCGGGACCAACTCACTGGCCGCCATGTCCCGCATGCACGGGCTGCGCGACCGCGTCCCGGACGCCTACTGGACGATGACCGTGGCGCTCCTCGCGCTCGCCGCGATCCCGCCGTTCAGCGGCTTCTTCTCCAAGGAGTCCGTCCTCGGCGCCGCCGAGCACGCGGCCGACGGTGACACCCTGCACGTGCCGGGCGCGGCCGGCTGGATCGTCCTCGCCGCCGGTCTGGTCACGGCGCTGCTCACCGCCGCCTACGCGACCCGGCTGTGGCTGCTGGCCTTCCGTGGCCGGGGCGCCGAGGCCCCTGACCACGGCCGCCAGCCGCTGACGATGACCGTGGTGCTGTGGGTCCTCGCCGTGCCGTCCCTGGCCTTCGGCGGGCTCGCCTACCGCTCGCTGCCCGGCTGGTTCGACGGCCGCGACCTGTCCCCGACCCTGCTCACCTCCATCCTCGGCACGGGCCTCGCCGTGGTCGGCGGGCTGCTCACCTACGGCGCCTGGCAGCGCACCACCCAGCTCGCCGCCCGGGTCCCGCTGGGCGCGGTCGCCGCCCATCCGGAGGAGGACGCCGGGCTGGTCGAGGCCGAGGCCATCGCCACCCACGAGCCGGCCTACGGCGACATCGCCTACACGCCCGACCCGGCGGACCCGGCGCGGCTGCTGCTCGGCCCGCTGCGCCGCCACGCGGCCGTCGGCTTCCACCTGGACGCCGTGTACGCGGCGCTGTTCGTCCGCCCGGTGCAGGCCGGAGCGAGCCTCGTCCGGTTCCTCGACCGCGAGGTCGTCGAGACCTACGTACAGGGCGCGGCCGGCCTGCCGCGGCTGCTCGGGGCCGCCGTACGCCGGGCGCAGACCGGCAATGTGCAGACCTATGTGAGCGCGCTGCTCGCCGGCACCGTCGTCCTGGTGGTCGCCGTCGTCCTCGTCGCCACGGGAGCGTGAGCAGGCGTGATCGATATCAACGAGTCCGTGATGCAGTTCCTTCTGGCATTCGTCGTCGTCGGCCCGCTCCTCGGCGCCGTCGCCGCCCTCCTCCCGGCCCCGCCCGGACTGAAGGGGAAGTCGCCCGAGCAGGCCGTGCTGCGGCACGGTGTGACCGCGACCGGCGCCATCCTCATCGCCGCGATCGTCCTGGCGCTCGGCTTCGACCACGACCATCCGTCGAAGATGCAGGCCACGACCGACATCAGCTGGATCCCCGCACTCGACGTGCGGATCCACCTCGGCATCGACGGCATCTCCCTCCCCCTGGTCGTCCTGACCGCGCTGCTGACCTTCCTCTGCGCGCTGTACTCCTACTTCAAGCCGCCCGCGGGCGGCTCCCCGAAGGCGTTCGTCGCGCTGCTGCTCCTGCTCGAGTCCGGCACCCTCGCGACCTTCGCCGTCCTCGACCTGCTGCTGTTCTTCCTCGCGTTCGAGATGGTGCTCATCCCGATGTACTTCCTCATCGCCCGCTGGGGCGGCGAGGGCCGGACCCGGGCCGCGTGGAAGTTCATCCTGTTCACGCTGCTCGGCTCCGTGGTGATGCTGCTCGGCCTGCTCCTGATCGGGATCAAGGCGGGCACGTTCGACATGGTGGCACTCGCCACTGACAACGGCCGGTCGCTGACCGCGTCCGTGCAGGTCATCGCCGTTCTGGCGATCGGGATCGGGCTCGCCGTGAAGTCGCCGATGTGGCCGCTGCACAGCTGGCTGCCCGACGCCCACACCGCCGCGCCGACCGTCGGCTCGGTCCTGCTGGCCGGTGTCCTGCTCAAGATGGGTACGTACGGGTTCGTCCGGATCCTGCTGCCGGTCGCGCCGCACGGCTTCCACACCTTCGCGCCGTATCTCGCCGCGTTCGCCGTGGTTGGGATCATCTACGGGTCCCTGGCCTGTCTGGCGCTGGCCAAGCGGGGCGCGAAGGGCGATCTCAAGCGGCTGATCGCCTACTCCTCGGTCGGTCACATGGGCTTCGTCCTGCTGGGCGTCGCCACCATGACCCCGACCGGCGTCAACGGCGCCCTGTTCGCCAACATCGCCCACGGCCTGATCACCGGCCTCCTCTTCTTCCTGGTCGGCGCGCTGAAGGACCGCACCGGCAGCACCGACCTCGACACCCTGGCCGAGGAGACCGGCGCCGCGCTGTACGGCAAGGCCCCGCGCCTCGGCGGCCTCCTCGCGTTCGGCGCGGTCGCCTCGCTCGGGCTGCCCGGGCTCGCCGGGTTCTGGGGCGAGATGCTGGCCCTGCTCGGCGCGTTCAAGCCCGCCGCCGACCTCAGCCGGCCGGCCTTCCTCACCTTCATGGCGATCGGCGCGTTCGGCACCCTTCTGACGGCCGCGTACATGCTGATCGTGGTCCGCCGCGTCTGCATGGGCGGAGTCGAACAGGAAGTCCCGAAGCTCGCCGACGTCCACGGCTACGAGTTCGCCGCCTGGACCCCGCTCGTCGCCCTCACCGTCGCCGCCGGACTGTGGCCGAGGGCGCTGCTCGGCCTGACCGACCCGGCCGTGCACCAGCTCCTCGCAGGAGGCACCCGATGAGCGCCCAGCCCCTCGCCGAGTCGCTGGTCCAGTCCGTCGACTGGCTCGCCGTCGCCCCGCCGACCATCGCCGCCGCGGTCGGACTGGTCGTCCTGGTCGCCGACCTGTTCCTGCCCGAGACCCGCAGGGCCGTCCTCGGCTGGGCCTCGGTCGCCGGACTCGCCGTCGCCACGCTGATGCTGCTGCCCCTCCTGGACGGCGACCGCAGCACCTTCTGCCTGACCGGCGGTGGCACGCGCCCGTGCAGCTACACCGCCGACCACTTCACGCTCGTCATCCAGTTCCTGGTCCTCGGCGGCGCCCTGCTCACGGCCCTGCTGTCGGTCACGAACCTCAGGGACGACGAGCGGCGCGTCCCACCGGGCGAGTTCTGGTTCCTGCTGCTGTCCTCCGCGGCCGGCGCCGCCCTGCTTCCCGCCTCCCGCGACCTGGCCACCCTGATCGTCGCCCTGGAGGTCGCCTCCCTGCCCGCCTTCGCCCTCGTCGGCATCCGGCACGGCGACGAGCGGTCCTCCGAGGCCGCCCTGAAGTTCTTCCTGTCCTCGGTGACGGCCACCGCCGTCAGCCTGATGGGCGTCAGCTTCGTCTACGCCTCCACCGGCACCCTCTACCTCACCCAGGTCGCCCAGCGCCTGCCGCACGTCGGCGGACAACTGCACACGCTCGCCCAGGCGGGTGTCGTCCTCACTCTGATCGGCTTCGCGTTCAAGACGGCCGCCGTGCCCTTCCACTTCTGGGTGCCCGACACCTACGTCGGCGCCCCGCTGCCCGTCGCCGCCTATCTGTCGGTCGTCGGCAAGGCGGTCGGCTTCTCCGGACTGATCCTCGTCACCGTCGTCGCGTTCCCGTCGTACGCCGACGTCTGGGGCCCCGCGCTCGCCGCCCTGGCCGCGCTCACCATGACCGTCGGCAATGTCGGTGCCCTGCGCCAGCAGGCCACGCGCGCGTACAGCGCCGTACGGCTGCTCGCGTGGTCCTCCGTCGGCCAGGCCGGCTACCTGCTGGTGCCGATCGCCGCCGCCGGCTACGCCAGGGATCCGCAGAAGGCGATCGGCTCCACCGTGGCCTACGCGCTCATGTACGGCGCCGTGAACCTGGGCGCGTTCGCGGTGGCCGCCGTGGTGGGCCGTAGCCGGGCCCTGAACCGGATCAGCGACTACCGGGGCCTGTACGCCGGCAACCCGCTCACCGCGCTGCTGCTGGCGTTCTTCCTGCTGTGCCTGGCCGGGCTGCCGCCGGGCGTCATCGGGCTGTTCGCCAAGGTCACCGTGTTCTCGGCGGCCGTCGACGCGGGCCTCGGCTGGCTCGCCGTCGTCATGGCCGTCAACGTGGTGATCGCCCTCTTCTACTACCTGCAGTGGACGGCCTTGCTGTTCCGCGCCCCTGAGGGCGAATCCGCCCGGCACCGCGTCCCGGCCCCCCTCACGGCCGCCCTCGCCCTCACCGGCGTACTCGGCGTCGCCCTGTCCGGAGCACCCCAGCTGGTCCTCCGTTTCGCGGCCACCGGACTGTTCTGAGGAAGCGGCCACGCGCGCGTGGGGCACCCGTAGCCTCCACGCGCTCGTGGCCGTACGCGCACCGTCACCCGTACGGCTCCGGCGCGCAGCCGCATCCACCAGGGAACTCGCAGCCGCCGCCTGGCGTTGTCAGAAGCGGGAGGGTCCACTGGACCAAAGTGTTCCCCAGCTGCACGACTTGGAGGGCGCACGGTGCACCGCCGGCACAACGGGCTCAGGACCGCAGTACTCCTCGGGGGACTGTCCGCACTCATCATCGTCATTGGCAGCCTCTTCGGCCGTACCGGTCTGATCGTCGCGGTCCTGGTGGCCCTCGGCACGAACGCGTACGCGTACTGGAACAGCGACAAGCTGGCGCTCCGCGCGATGCGCGCCCGCCCGGTCAGCGAGTTCGAGGCCCCGGCGCTCTACCGCATGGTCCGCGAGCTGTCCACGCAGGCCCGCCAGCCCATGCCCCGCCTGTACATCTCGCCCACGGAAGCCCCCAACGCCTTCGCCACGGGCCGCAACCCGCGCAACGCGGCCGTGTGCTGCACCGAGGGCATCCTGCGCCTGCTGGACGAGCGCGAGCTGCGGGGTGTCATCGGCCATGAGCTCAGCCACGTCTACAACCGGGACATCCTCATCTCCTCGGTCGCCGGCGCGCTCGCCTCGGTGATCATGTTCCTGGTGAACTTCGCCTGGCTGATCCCGGTCGGCCGCTCGGACGACGACGACGGCCCCGGCCTGCTCGGCCTGCTCCTGATCATGATCCTCGGCCCGCTCGCCGCCTCCCTGATCCAGCTGGCCATCAGCCGCTCCCGCGAGTACGAGGCGGACGCCTCCGGCGCCCAGCTCACCGGCGACCCGCTGGCCCTCGCCGGTGCCCTGCGCAAGCTGGAGGTCGGCACCCAGCAGCTCCCGCTGCCCCCCGAGCCGCGGATCGAGACCGCCAGCCACATGATGATCGCGAACCCGTTCCGCGCGGGCCAGGGCCTGGCCAGGATGTTCTCCACGCACCCGCCGATGGCGGACCGCATCGCCCGGCTGGAGCAGATGGCAGGTCACCACCGGTGAAGGTCCGGCGTCCCGGTAAGTCCCGGTAAGTCAGGGGCCTGCGCCGGACCGCGTGTCCGCGACCGACGCCATGCGGAGCGCGACGGAGCAGCTCGCCGAACTGCTGGGGCGAACCCCGGAATCGGTTTCGGCGCTGAGACCGACCGACGGGGGTTGGGAAGTCGAAGTCGTGGAGCTGGAGCGCGTGCCGGAGACGAGCAGGCAGGTGGCCCTGATCGACCTGCTGGACCGGCTGCTGACCGGAGGTGTCGTGCGCACCGGGACCTCGTCCTGTCCATCGCCGACATCGATCTCGTGAGGATCTCGCTGAGCGCCGTGGTGGTCGCCGTCCGCGAGCAGCTCGACGAGCAGTGGGCGACGTTCCGTCCGCCGCCGCGGCAGGCGCTCACCGGGCACGGTGGACACGGCGGAGACGGTGGTTCCGGATGAGCCCCGTTGACCGCCCGTCCCCCGATCGGCTGCGCGAGGTCGCCGAGGCCGCGGACCGCGCCTCTTGCTGCTGCTGCCCGCCCGGAGGAGGTGCCCCCGTCGCCCGACGGCCGGGTCCGGGGCGCCGCGCGCCGGCTTCGCGCCGACCCGGACACGGTGGAGAGGGGCCTGGTCAGGCTCGCCCTGACCATCGTGGAGCTGTTGCGCCAACTGATGGAACGCCAGGCCCTCCGCCCTGTCGACGAGGGCGACCTGACCGAGGAACAGGAGGAACGTCTCGGCCTGACCCTCATGCTGCTGCACGACCGGATGGCCGAACTGTGCGACCGCTACGGCCTCACCCTGGCCGACCTCAACATCGGCCTCGGGCCGCTGGGCACCCTGCTTCCACCGTGACCAGCGGCGGGCGCGGGAGATCAGCGCCCGGCGAAACCCTGGTCAGACGGCACCACCTCACGCCCGAGCGGCATGAGGGAGATCGGGATGAGCTTGAGGTTCGCCCAGCCGAAGGGGATCCCGATGATCGACAGGAACAGGGGGATGCTTGTGATCAGGTGGCCCAGCGCCAGCCACCATCCGGCGAAGATCACCCAGATCACGTTGCCGATGAAGGAGCCCGCCCCCGCGTCCGGGCGGTCCACGGTGGTCCGGCCGAACGGCCACAGGACGAAGCCGGCGATGCGCAGCGACGCGATGCCGAACGGGATGGTGACGATCAGGACGAAGCAGATCAGGGCGGCGATGAGATAACCGATCGCCATCCAGAAGCCGCAGAAGACGAGCCACAGGATGTTGAGCAGCAGGTTGAACACCTTCATGATCGGTACCTCTCCAGGTCGCTCCGCCGGCATGCCTGCTGCCACAAGTATCAGCGCGTCAGCGCGTTCAGGCAGAACCGCGGCATCCCTGTGGCGTGATCGGGAACGTTCGGAGACGATCCCGTTCGGCAGCGCCGGCAGCGCCGGCAGCGCCGGCTGCCCGCCGACCGGGCCGGCGGAACGTGGGCACTACGCGCGCGCCGGCTGCTTTGACAACCACGCGCGCGTGCCGGGTGCTTGACGCCCACGCGCGCGTGCCGACGCGGCTGACGAGGCGTCACTCGGTGTGCCGCCGCCGCGCCAATCGTCGTAGGCCATAGGCCGCCACGCCCACCGCGAGCACGCCCGTCCCCACGGTCACCGAGACGGAGGGCAGCGCGAACGCCAGCGTGGCGCAGCCCAGCAGCCCCACCACGGGCACCATGCGGGCCGACGGCGCCGGACTCAGGGTCCACGCGGAGACGTTGGCGACGGCGTAGTAGGCGAGCACGCCGAAGGAGGAGAAGCCGATCGCGCCGCGTACGTCGACCGTCGCGGCAAGTACGGCGACCACCGCGCCCACGGCGAGCTCCGCCCGGTGCGGCACCTGGAAACGCGGGTGCACGGCCGCCAGCGCCCCCGGCAGATGCCCGTCCCGGGCCATGGCGAGCGTCGTACGGGACACGCCGAGGATCAGCGCGAGCAGCGAGCCGAGCGCCGCCACCGCCGCCCCGACCCGCACCACCGGCACGAGCCCCGGCACGCCGGCCGCCCGTACCGCGTCGGCCAGCGGCGCCGCCGCGTGCCCGAGCCGGTCCGCACCGAGGACGGCGAGCACCGCGACGGCCACGCACGCGTACACCACAAGTGCGATCCCCAGGGCCAGCGGGATCGCACGCGGAATCGTGCGCGCCGGATCCCGTACCTCCTCCCCGAGGGTCGCGATCCGCGCGTACCCGGCGAACGCGAAGAACAGCAGCCCCGCAGCCTGGAGCACCCCGCCCGCGCCCGACGACAGCCCGATGTCCAGCCGCCCCGCGTCGGCCCGCCCGGAGGCCAGGCACACGACCACCACGGCCGCGAGCACGGCCAGCACCACCGCCACGATCACACGCGTCAGCCACGCCGACTTCTGGATCCCGCCGTAGTTCACGGCCGTCAGCGCCACCACGGCCGCGACCGCCACCGAGTGCGCCTGCCCCGGCCAGACGTAGGCGCCCACGGTGAGCGCCATGGCCGCACAGGACGCCGTCTTGCCGACCACGAACGCCCAGCCCGCGAGATAGCCCCAGAAGGGGCCCAGCCGTTCCCGTCCGTACACATACGTCCCGCCGGAGGCCGGATAGCGGGCGGCGAGCCGGGCCGAGGACATGGCGTTGCAGTAAGCCACGACGGCCGCGAGCGCCAGCCCGGGCAGCAGCCCCGATCCGGCCGCGCGCGCGGCGGGTCCCAGGGCCGAGAAGACGCCGGCCCCGACCATCGAGCCGAGGCCGACGACCACGGCGTCCCGCACGCCGAGGGTGCGTCGCAGTGCGGTGCCGGAAGTTGTCATGCGGCGCACCCTACTGACCGCCGGAACCGGGTGGTGGACCGTCGGCGTCTTCCTCGTCAACAGGCCGCGAACACGTGGTCAACGGGCAGCGAACGTGCGTCACGACAGCACGGAAGGGCGGGCACCGCTCGGGGGCGCCCGCCCTTCCGTGCTGTCGCAGACGTGCTGCCGGTCGCTTACCGGTAGTTCACGAACTGCAGTGCGAAGTCGAAGTCCTTGCCCTTCAGCAGTGCGATCACGGCCTGGAGGTCGTCACGGCTCTTGGAGGAGACGCGCAGTTCGTCACCCTGGACCTGGGCCTTCACACCCTTCGGGCCCTCGTCACGGATGATCTTCGCCACCTTCTTCGCGTTGTCCTGGGAGATGCCCTCCTGGATCGACGCGAAGATCTTGTACTCCTTGCCGGACAGCTGGGGCTCGCCCGCGTCCAGTGCCTTCAGCGAGATACCACGCTTGATCAGCTTGGACTGGAAGACGTCGAGGACAGCATTCACCCGGTCCTCGGAGTTCGCCTCCATGAGGATCTTGTCCCCGGACCACGAGATCGAGGCACCCACGCCCTTGAAGTCGTAGCGCTGCGAGATCTCCTTGGCGGCCTGGTTGAGGGCGTTGTCGACCTCCTGCCGCTCGACCTTCGAGACGATGTCGAAACTGGAGTCGGCCATGTCCTGTGGCTCCTTGTATCGGGGTGCGTATCGGGTGCGTATCGGGTGCGTGCCGGCGTGCGCGGCGGCGGCCGCCGGGCCCGGCATGACACCGGGCCGCATCCGCACCAGCCTAGCCACCCCACGAGCCGAGGGGTGGAGATCAACCGGGTGGCGAAGCACCCCCGTGTATCGGGTATTGTTTACGTCGTCGCCAGGGGGCACCGCCGAAAAGCGGTTCGATCTGGTGGCCAACCCGGCGGTGTGCCCGAGCGGCCAAAGGGAGCAGACTGTAAATCTGCCGGCTCAGCCTTCCCAGGTTCGAATCCTGGCGCCGCCACACGGGAACAACGGCCCCGTGACCTGCGAGAAAAGCAGGTCACGGGGCCGTTGTCGTACCCGCAGGTGATCAGAGGACTGTCTCACGCTGTCTCGCGTTCGAACGCCGCGTCTCGATGTGTGTGGACGGAGCGTGGACGGGATTTCCGGCCCGTCACCCAGCCTGCCTGAGGCGGCCGGAGATCTCGGCGTTCGCCGCCTCGTCTCCGTCCTTGAGGAACTTGGCGTACACCCGGAAGAGCACCGCCACGCTGTGGGCGGCGCGCTCCGCCACGAGTTGAGGCTCCACCCCGGAGCTGAGCCAGGTGGACACCGCAGCATGGCGAAGGTCATACGGTCGCTTGGCCAACGCCGATCTGTACCCGCCGGGAGTCAGGGCCCGTGAGCGGGCCTCCGCCCAGACCTCTCCATAGCCGGTGTCCTGGACGAGTCTGCCCCGCAGCGGTGCCGTACGCGGTGATGCGGTCGAGCAGTGCCGCTTTGCGGAGCCAGTACTCCCGGTTCAGGGCGTCGCCGCACGGGGTGTGTGGGCGACGGTGCGGGCAGTCCACCCGATCTCGCTGGTGATGCTCGGGGGCGGCGGCGTAGGCCTGTTCCGGTGTCGGCCACGCGGCCGGGGCGGGCGGTGGTCAGCGGTGACGTACAGCCGCACCCACTCACCTTCTCGGGTGGGGTAGCGGCGTACCGGGCCGGTGGTGAAGGCGGTGCCGAGCATGGTGGCGACGCGGCTGGCGTCGGCCGGTTCGCAGATGGCGCGGATCTCGAACACAAAATATCCATAAGTTGTACAAGTTGGACATGGCGAATGGGCGGCGGACGACCGGGCGACTGCGGTCCCCGGAGGCACGCCGCTGGGTGAGGTTCGGTTTGGCGGTGCTTGGCTTCGGCGGTGCCGTTGTTGTCGCGCACTTGTGGCTGGGACAGTCATGGTGCGATGTCCTGCTGGTGGCCGCTTCGCTGGCGTTCGTGTGGGTGGTCGTCCAAGAGGCCCCCGAGGGCAGGCGCCGTGGGCGGACTGGGCGGCGGGACCGTTGCAGGTCAGCCGTGGAAACATCCAGCGCGAGCGATGCCCGCGTGTGGGCGCCCTCCCGTACGAGTTTGGGAAGGTTCTGGTCGGTGGGGTCCTGGGTGCCCTGTCACGGCAGGACGTTGACCGCGCGCCCTTGGTTGTGGATCTTCCGGGCGGCCATGAAGTACCGGGAGGTGGAGCCGGAGCCCCAGCAGGGCCGCTTGTCCTCGCCCTTGACCGGGCACATGAACGCGACCTGCGCCTCATCCGGGACGACGATGAGCGGCGGGAACTCGGTGCCGGGCGGTGCCTGGAGACGGCGGTTCATCTCCTCGACGGCGTCCTCGGACATCTGGGTGACAACGTGGCCCAGTCGCCGACACCCTTCAGGTCGCCCATCCGGAACTCAACGGTGCGGTCCAGCGCGAGTCATAGCGCGAGGGAGCGCAGGGCGGCGGTCCTGCCCTGGTCGGACAGGCCGGTGATGAGCAGGTGCCGCTGATACGGGCTCAGGGAGGCGACATCCCCGCGCAGGTCCTGCCCCCACTGAGCCTTGGGTCCGCAGCCAACATACGGACAGCCCGGTTGCGAGCTCCGCGCATCCCCGACCCACAACTTCACGCCCTGGCTGACGCATATCCCGAGGAGACCCAGGAGTCGTGAAAATCGGAGTGGGCGGCCACTCAGTCGGCATCACTCGATCTTGGTGCCGATTAAGGGGATGTCGCTTCACGGTGAAGGTCCGCGCGAAACAGCCGGTCTGGGGTGGATGGCTTTTCCATCCACCCCAGACCGTGAATTCAGTTGTTGTTGTTTGTGCCACCGCACGAGGTCATCAGCTCCGCCGCGACCCCCGCACGACAGCGTTGTTGTTGTTATTGTTGTTATTCGAGTTGGCTGCATTGTTGTTGTTATTGTTGTTGTTGACGATGACGGTGATCTGCAAGCCGTCGTCGTCGAAGTCCGCCCAGTCTGCGTCATCCTTGAAGTCCGCCCAGTCGTGGGTGGCGTCGTCGTCGGAGTCCGCGCGGTCGTGGGTGGCGTCGGCGTCTGCGTCGTCCTTGAAGTCCGCGCGGTCTTCGGCGGCGTCGCCGTCTGCGTTGTCGTCGGAGTCCGCGCGGTCGTGGGTGGCGTCGGCGTCTGCGTCGTCCTTGAAGTCCGCGCGGTCTTCGGCGGCGTCGCCGTCTGCGTTGTCGTCGGAGTCCGCGCGGTCGTGGGTGGCGTCGGCGTCTGCGTCGTCCTTGAAGTCCGCGCGGTCTTCGGCGGCGTCGCCGTCTGCGTCGTCCTTGAAGTCCGCGCGGTCTTCGGCGGAGGTTCGGATCCCATGGCCGCCGCCGTGCGCACCATGCTCGGGGACGGTGAAGGTACCGCTTGAGCGGAAGGTCATGAGCGAATCATGACCTGCGGCGTGCGCCATGGGCGCTGACCAGAGACCTACCGCCCCGCTGCCGAGCACGATCAGGGCCGCCGTCCTCGCACTCAGGCGGGGGTGGCGTGAGGGAATGCCCTCTTCTTGGCGCCGATTGCGTGTCACCTTGCGCTTCGGGAACATCTTGCGTCCTCTCTCCTCGCATAGCCGAGGGAACTGTCCGATTGGTTCGAGGATGCAAACGTTGAGCCGCATCCAGCCTCATCACGCATTCCGTACGAGCTGCATGCGATAACGGTTCGACCTGCGGTTTTAGGCCAGGTGCTGACATGTCTGAACGCGTGGCTCAGCGCCGGTGGCACCTCTGGAGGCCAGGCGATAAAGTAATCGGCCTCAAATTGTCATGACGACCCGTCAGTTTATCTGGCAGGCCGTTTCGGCTTGCCGGTCCGGCCATGAGCAGGCCGGTGGCCCGGCTGTCGCGTCGGGTGTGCGCCGGGTTTCGTGTGTCCTGAACGTGGAGGTGGCTTGATGTAGGAGAGCTGCTGAAGCGGT
>NZ_JBFAWG010000014.1:104364-188285 GCF_040680215.1 Streptomyces sp. NPDC052107 | reverse complement strand
GTCATCGTCCAGCCCGTCGGCTGGCAGCCGCTCAGCGAAATGATCGGCCACCCGGAACTGGCCGACGACCCGGAATGGGCCACCCCCGAGGCGCGACTGCCGAAACTGGACAAGATGTTCCAGCTGATCGAGGAGTGGTCGTCCACCCTCCCCAAGTGGGAAGTGCTGGAGAAGCTGAACGCGCACAACATCCCGTGCGGGCCGATCCTCTCCACCAAGGAGATCATCGAGGACCCGTCTCTGGCCGCCAACGAGATGGTGGTGCGCGTCCCGCACCCCGAACGCGGCGAGTTCGTCACCGTCGGCAGCCCGCTCAAGCTCTCCGACTCCCCCGTCGAGGTGACCGGTTCACCGCTGCTGGGCGAGCACAACGAAGAGGTCTACGTCGGTGAACTCGGCCTCGGTGACGAGGAGTTGCGCCTGCTCAAGTCGAACGGAGTGATCTGACGTGATGGCTGAGGAACGGGAGCTGCGGGTGCGCGCGCTCCTCGACTCGGTGCGCGCCGAGGGCCGTACGGCACTCACCGCGCCCGAGGGCAAGGTGATCGCCGACGCGTACGGGATCGCCGTACCCGGCGAGGAGCTGGCGACCGACGTGGACGAGGCGGTGGCCGCGGCGGCACGCTTCGGCGGGCCGGTGGTCATGAAGATCGTCTCGCCGGACATCCTGCACAAGACCGACGCCGGCGGTGTCGTGGTCGGCGTGGAGGGCGCGGCGGACGTACGGGCCGCGTTCCGCCGGATCGTGGAGAACGCCCGCGCCCACGACGCCGCGGCCCGGATCGAGGGCGTGCAGGTGCAGGAGCTGCTGCCCAAGGGGCAGGAGGTCATCGTCGGCGCGGTCACCGATCCGACCTTCGGGAAGGTGGTGGCGTTCGGGCTCGGCGGGGTGCTGGTCGAGGTGCTGAAGGACGTGACGTTCCGGCTGGCGCCGGTCACGGCCGACGAGGCGCTGTCGATGCTGGACTCCATCCGGTCGGCGGAGATCCTGCGCGGGGTGCGCGGGCAGGCCGGCGTTGACCGGTGGGCGGTGGCCGAGCAGATCCGGCGGGTCTCCCATCTGGTCGCGGACTTCCCGGAGATCGCCGAGGTGGACCTCAACCCGGTGATCGCGACAGCCGAGGGCGCGATGGCCGCCGACATCCGGGTGATCCTCGCCGAGAAGCAGCCGGTGCCGAGGAAGACGTACACACGCGACGAGATCCTGACGTCGATGCGCCGGTTGATGCAGCCGTCCTCCGTCGCCGTCATCGGCGCCTCCAACGAGGCGGGCAAGATCGGCAACTCGGTCATGCGCAATCTCGTCGACGGCGGTTTCTCTGGGGAGATCCATCCGGTGAACCCCAAGGCCGATGACATTCTGGGCCGCAAGGCCTGCAAGAGCGTCACGGACGTTCCCGGTGAGGTGGATGTGGCCGTCTTCGCCATTCCCGCCAAGTTCGTGGCAGCCGCGCTGGAGGAGGTGGGACGGAAGAAGATCCCCAACGCCGTCCTCATCCCCTCCGGCTTCGCCGAGACCGGCGAGCACCAACTCCAGGCGGAGATCGTGGAGATCGCCGAGCGGCACGGGGTCCGCCTGCTCGGCCCGAACATCTACGGCTACTACTCCACCTGGCAGGACCTGTGCGCCACGTTCTGCACGCCGTACGACGTCAAGGGCGGGGTGGCGCTGACCTCGCAGTCCGGCGGCATCGGCATGGCCATCCTCGGCTTCGCCCGCACGACGAAGACGGGCGTGTCGGCGATCGTCGGCCTCGGCAACAAGTCGGACCTGGACGAGGACGACCTGCTGACCTGGTTCGGCGAGGACCCGCACACCGAGTGCATCGCCATGCACCTGGAGGACCTCAAGGACGGCCGGGCGTTCGTGGCGGCGGCGCGGGCGACCGTGCCGAAGAAGCCGGTGGTGGTACTGAAGGCGGGCCGTACGGCGGCGGGCGCCAAGGCGGCCGGCTCGCACACCGGGGCGCTCGCGGGCGACGACGCGGTGTACGACGACATCCTCAGGCAGGCGGGCGTCATCCGGGCGCCGGGTTTGAACGACATGCTGGAGTACGCCCGCGCCCTGCCCGTCCTGCCCGCCCCGAAGGGCGACAACGTCGTGATCATCACCGGCGCGGGCGGCAGCGGCGTGCTGCTGTCGGACGCGGTGACCGACAACGGGCTGTCCCTGATGGAGATCCCGCCCGACCTGGACGAGGCGTTCCGCCGGTTCATCCCGCCGTTCGGCGCGGCCGGCAACCCGGTCGACATCACCGGGGGCGAGCCGCCGTCGACGTACGAGGCGACGATCCGGCTCGGCCTGGAGGATCCGCGTATCCATGCGCTGGTGCTCGGCTACTGGCACACCATCGTCACCCCGCCGATGGTGTTCGCGGAGCTGACGGCGCGCGTGGTCGCCGAGTTCCGCGAGCGCGGGATCGAGAAGCCGGTCGTGGCGTCCCTCGCGGGGGACGTCGAGGTCGAGGAAGCCTGCCAGTACCTGTTCGAGCGGGGGGTCGTGGCGTACCCGTACACGACCGAGAAGCCGGTTGCGGTGCTGGGCGCGAAGTACCGGTGGGCGCGGGCGGCAGAAAGGCTGCGCGTCGAAGGCCCGCCCGTTAGGGCGGTGGTGGGAGACGGGCGGGATGCTGGGGGCGGCTCATGAGGTGAGTGACGCGGGGGCCGGCCGGCGGTGCGCGCCGGGCCGGCCCCGGGATCCGTCCGCGCACGAAACGCATTGGACAGGGGGCGCTGGCCATAGCTTTCGACGCAAGGGGTGCTGAGCGATGAGAACCACCGACCAGTCGAGGTCCGTTCCCTACAGGGAAGTGACGGACCGCAACGGCCGCGTGTACCGGGTCGGCGAGTCGGACGTCGATCTGATGGGCCGGACACGGAAATGGATGGTCATCCTGCCCTGGGTGGGCATGATGGGCATCAGCTCCGCCGAGTACGCGTTCACGTCGGCGGAGGACACGCTCCACGAGGCGCATCTGTGGAGCAGCGGGCACATATTCTGGCTGATGGGCGTCTGGGTGTTCTTCCAGGCGGCCGTGGCCTTCCCGGCCGGGCAGCTGCGGGAGAGCGGACGGCTTCCCGCCCGTACGGCCATGCTGATCGGTGCGGTCGGCACACTGCTGGGCTATCTGTCTTTGGCGTACGCGCCGAACGTGGTCGTCGCCTACCTCGGCTTCGGCATGTGCAGCGGTATCGGCGCCGGTCTCGTCTACGCGACCTGCGTGAACATGGTCGGCAAGTGGTATCCGGAGCGCAAGGGCGGCAAGACCGGCTTCGTCAACGGCGGTTTCGCCTACGGGTCCGTGCCGTTCGTGTTCCTGTTCACCTCCGTGCTGGACCTGAGCAACTACAAGGCGGTGCTCACCGCGGTCGGCATCGGACTGTGTCTGGTGGTGGCCTCGGCCGGCTGGTTCTTCAAGGACCCGCCGAAGAACTGGTGGCCGCCGCACGTCGATCCGCTCAAGGCCACCGAGGATCCCAGGATACGGCGGGCGCTGGCGAAGAACCCGCCGGCGGTCAAGCAGTACACCCCGAAGGAGGCCGCGCGTACTCCCGTCCTGTGGATGATGTGGTTCTGTCTGCTGTGCACGGCCGGCATCAACATCTTCGGCATCGCCTTCCAGGTGCCGTTCGGCAAGGACATGGGGTTCGCGGGCGGGATCGTCGCCACCGCGATGTCGCTGAAGGCGATCGTCAACGGCACCGGGCGCGGGGTCATCGGCTGGATCTCCGACCGGTACGGGCGCCGCAACACGCTGATCATCGTGTGCATCGTGCTCGGCAGCGCGCAGTTCGGCGTGCTGGTCTCGGGCCAGATGGGCAGCATGCCGTTCTTCCTGTTCTGCTCCATGGTCTCCGGGTTCGGCGGCGGGGCGATCTTCCCACTGTTCGCGGCCATGACGGCGGACTACTTCGGTGAGAACAACAACGCCACCAACTACGGAATGGTCTACAGCTCGAAGCTGATCTCGGGCCTGGTCGGCTCCGGTCTGGGCGCGGTCGTCGTCGGCGAGTGGGACTACGACGGCGCGTTCGTCCTCGCGGGCTCCATCGGTCTGGCCTCCGCGGTGCTGGCCCTCTTCCTCAAGGCGCCGGGCAGGCCGAACGCCCGGCGCATCGTCCCCAACCCGCAGCCGCTCGGCGAGGAGATGGCGTGACATGACGGCAGATCCGATAGCCACGAACAGCACCGGCGCGGACCGGCAGCCGTATCGTGAAGTGACCGACGCGCACGGACGCGTGTACCGGATCGGGGAGACCGACCGGGACATCCTCGGCCACTCACGCAAGCTCATGGTGTATCTGCCCTGGATCGCCATGATGGCCATCAGCGTCTTCGAGTACGCTTACGGCTCCGCCGAGGACACTCTGTCGCACGCGCACGGCTGGACGCAGTCCAACACCTTCTGGATCCTGAGCATCTGGGTGTTCTTCCAGGCCGGGATCGCCTTTCCCGCGGGCTGGCTACGCGAGAAGGGCATCCTGACCGCGCGCCGGGCCATGTACACGGGCTCCGTGATGTGCCTGATCGGCTTCCTCGCCCTGTCCCACATCAGCGAGGTCTGGCTGGCGATCATCGGCTTCGGGGTGATCGGCGGGCTCGGTTCCGGCCTGGTCTACGCGACCTGCATCAACATGGTCGGCAAGTGGTTCCCCGAACGGCGCGGCGCTCGCACCGGTTTCGTGAACGGCGGCTTCGCCTATGGCTCGCTTCCCTTCATCTTCATCTTCAACTACGCCTTCGACACGGCCAACTACCATCGGGTCCTGGACCTGATCGGGCTCTACGTCATGGTCGTGGTGCTGGTCAGCGCGTTCTTCTTCAAGGATCCGCCGAAGAACTGGTGGCCCGCCGACATCGACCCGCTCACCTTCGCGGGCGACACCAGGAACGCGGGGAGTCTCGCCAAGAACCCGCCCGCGGTACGGCAGTTCACCCCGAAGGAGGCCATCCGCACCGGCATGCTCCCGCTGATGTGGATCTCCATCGTGATGACCGCCGGTGTGTCCATCTTCGGCATCTCCTTCCAGGTGGACTTCGCCAAGGACGTGGGCTTCGGCCCGCTCGTCGCGGCCTCCTCGATGGGCGTGATGGCGGTCATCAACGGCGTCGGCCGGGGTGTCGTGGGCTGGCTGTCCGACCGGTTCGGCCGCAAGTCGACGCTCGTCTTCGTGATCGTCGTCCTGGGCCTCGCCCAGTTCGGCGTGATCTGGGCCGGCGACGTCAAGAGCGAGTGGCTGTTCCTGTTCTTCGCCTTCCTCT
Organism: Streptomyces sp. NPDC052107; assembly: GCF_040680215.1. Taxonomy (NCBI): domain Bacteria; kingdom Bacillati; phylum Actinomycetota; class Actinomycetes; order Kitasatosporales; family Streptomycetaceae; genus Streptomyces; species Streptomyces sp. NPDC052107. Next base: position 183,022 of record NZ_JBFAWG010000014.1, on the reverse strand, counting down.
CCGGCTTCGGCGGCGGCGCCTTCTACCCACTCTTCGCCGCCCTCACCCCGGACTACTTCGGCGAGAACTACAACGCCACCAACTACGGCCTGGTCTACAGCGGCAAGCTGATCAGCGGTCTGTTCGGCGGCGGCCTGGGCTCCATGGTCGTCGGCGCCTGGGGCTACAACGGGGCCTACGCGCTGGCCGGCGGTGTGTCGATGCTGGCGGCGGCGATCGCGATGCTGCTGCGCCGGCCGGGCCAGGACCGGGCCGGGGCGGCCGTCGCGGCACCGCGGACACAGCCCGCGTCCTGAGCACTCCCTCACGGATGTTCCCCCTCTACGATCTGCTCACCGATCGCCGGAGGGGGAACACCGCATGTACAACGCGCCGTTGGAGGCGGCGGCCGAGGAGACGGGGCGCCGGGTCACCACCCTGGAACTCTTCTTCGACCTGGTCTTCGTCTTCACGCTCACCCAGCTCACCGTGCTGCTCGCGCACGACCTGTCGTTCGCGACGGCGGGCCGGGTGGCACTGATCCTCGTTGTCCTGTTCTGGATGTACGGCGCCTACGCCTACCTCACCAACCAGGTGCCGCCCGACCGTCCGTCGCGGCGGCTGCTGCTGATGCTCGGCATGGCCGCGTTCCTGGTGTGCGCGCTGGCGATCCCCCGGGTCTTCGACGACACCGGCGTGGTCTTCGGGCTCGGGTTCCTGCTCGTGGTGGTCGTGCACACCGCCCTGTACACCCGCAGCCACGGCTGGGACTCCATCTGGTATGGCGCCACCAACGCGCTGGCCGCCCTTGCGGTGACCGGCGCCGGACTCGTCGACGGGCTTGCGGCGGACGGGCTCTGGCTGCTGGCGATCGCCCTGCAGTTCGTGACGCCCCTCGTGGCCGAGCACGGACCCGGCCGCAAGGACGGACGCAGCCCGGCGACGCTGCGGGTCCAGCTGGGCGCCCTGGACCCGGCGCACTTCGTGGAGCGGCACGGGCTGCTGCTGATCATCGCCTTCGGCGAGTCCGTGATCTCCATCGGCGTCGGCATCGGCGATCTGCCGCTCACCCCGGGCCTGTTCTGCGGCGCGTTCCTCGCGCTGGCCCTGTCGGTCGCGCTGTGGTGGACGTACTTCGTGCGGGACGAGGAGGGGGCCGAGGCCGCGTTCCGGGCGACGCCCGCACCGGCCCGCTGGCGGCTGGCGATGAACGCCTACTACTACGCCTTCCTGCCGATGCTGCTCGGCATCGCCTGCCTCGCGGCCGGCATCAAGAAGACCCTCGGGCATCTGGGCCGGCACCCGCAGCCGGGGCCGGCGCTGGCGCTCGCGGGCGGGGTGGCCCTGTTTCTCGTGGGAGACGCGATCTTCCGTACGGCCCTGCGGCTGCGGCCGGTCCGCTTCCGGGCGGCCGGCGCCGCGCTCGCCCTGGCCACCGCCGCGGCCGGCGTCCGTATGCCGGTCTACGGTGAACTCCTTCTGCTGGTGGCCGTGTTGGTGGTCATGCTGGCGGTGGAGTCCCGGTCCTGCGCGGCGGCCCGGCCGGTGGGCGAGCCGGTGGACGAGCCGGTGTGATCAGGACCCGTTGCGCTCATGGTAGGAGCGGCGGGTGTGTTCGGTGTGGTTGCGCATCAGGAAGGCGGCCCGCTCTTCGTCGCGCTGGGCGATCGCGGTGATCAGTTCCCGGTGCTCGATCCACGACTGGCGTCCGCGCCGCCGGGCCACCGGGGTGTAGTACCAGCGGACCCGTCGGTCGACCTGGGCGGCGAGTTCGGCGAGGACCGCGTTGCCCGCCAGGTCCATGACCTTGGCGTGGAAGGCCGCGTTGAGGGCGACGGCGCGGTCCACGTCGTCGGCGGCGACGGCCTTCTCGCCCTCGGCGCACAGCTCCTCCAGCGCGCCGACTCCGGGGGCGTCGGCGTGGAGGGCGGCGAGCCGGGCCGCCTCCGCCTCCAGCAGGGTGCGGACCGTGAGCAGCTGGTCGGCCTCCTCCTCGGTCGGCTCGTGCACGAACGCGCCCTGCGCGGGCCGCAGATCGACCCAGCCCTCGGTGTTGAGCCGCTGCAGCGCCTCGCGCACCGGCTGCCGGGACACGCCGAGGTGTCCGGCGAGCTCGCTCTCGACCAGATGCTGGCCGGGCTGCAGCGCGCGGGTGGTGATGAGCTCCAGGAGTGCCTCGTAGACACGCTCGCGCAGCGGTCCGGGGCGTTCCAGCTTCGGTACCGCCCCCTGCGGCAGTCCGGTCGTCAACATCGGTATCCCCCTCCTGGGCAGGTCTGGCGTGTGGACGCTGGACGCTCAGTATCGATTGACTTTTGTCTACAGTCTACGGAACGCAAAATCCAGACCTGATTGGGCCCACTTCGTCACTCACGGGCAGCGTACGACCTGCCCGGCGTACGACAGATTGCCGCCGAAGCCGAACAGCAGCACCGGGTCGCCCGCGCTGAGCGCGCCCTGCTCGAGCAGCTTGGAGAAGGCGAGCGGGATGCTGGCGGCCGAGGTGTTGCCGGATTCGGTGACATCGCGGGCGACGACGGCGTTGACGGCGCCGAGCTTCTCGGCCAGTGGTTCGATGATGCGCAGGTTGGCCTGGTGCAGGACCACCCCGGCGAGGTCCTCGGGGGCCACACCGGCCCGCTCGCAGGCGCTGCGGGCGACGGCCGGAAGCTGGGTGGTGGCCCAGCGGTAGACGCTCTGCCCCTCCTGCGCGAACCGCGGCGGGGTGCCCTCGATCCGTACGGCGTGCCCCATCTCCGGCACCGATCCCCACAGCACCGGGCCGATGCCCGCCTCCTGACCCGGCGGGCAGGCCTCGACGACGGCGGCCCCCGCGCCGTCGCCGACCAGGACACAGGTGGTGCGGTCGCTCCAGTCGGTGACGTCGGACATCTTGTCGGCGCCGATGACCAGCGCACGGACGGCCGCGCCGGCCCGGACGGTGTGGTCCGCGGTGGCCAGCGCGTGGGTGAAGCCGGCGCACACCACGTTGACGTCCATCGCGGCCGGCTGCGGGATGCCGAGCCGGGCCGCGACCCGGGCGGCGGTGTTCGGGGAACGGTCGATCGCCGTGGAGGTGGCGACCAGGACCAGGTCGATGTCGCCGGGGGTCAGACCGGCGGCGGCGAGGGCCTTGGCCGCGGCGTGCGCGGCCAGTTCGTCGACCGGCTCGTCGGGACCGGCGATGTGCCGGGCGCGGATGCCGACGCGGCTGCGGATCCACTCGTCGCTCGTGTCGACCATGCCGGCCAGGTCCTCGTTGGTGAGCACCCGGGCGGGCTGATAGTGACCGATGGCGGCGATGCGCGAGCCGTTCATGGCGGGAGTCCCCTCGTTGCCGTGGGTAGCGGGATCCACCAGTCTGATCAGTGACCCACGGGTACGACGGCAGGTGAAGCCACAGGAATCGGGCGCCCGAGTTGTCGGCTTCCCTCAGACCCTCGGACGCCCGAGCATTCACTGCGTGAACAGCTGCGTCGCCTTCTGCACGAGTTCGTACACCCCGTAGCCGAGGGGGGCTCCCACCCACAGCCAGGCGAGGGCGATCAGGCCCCGCCGGCTAGGCGGACTGCTGTCGCTGGGCATCTGCGGCCTCCCTCTGGGCGGGGACGTGGTGGTGGCGGGTGTGGACGGGACGGACGAGTTCGTTGGCGACGAAGCCGACGACGAGCAGGCCGATCATGATGCCGAACGACAGCCCGTACAGCGCCGGGCCGTGCTTCCCGGCGCCCTTCTGCCGGTCCGCGATCCAGTTGACGATCAGCGGCCCGAGCACGCCCGCGGTGGACCAGGCGGTGAGCAGCCGGCCGTGGATGGCGCCGACCTGATAGGTGCCGAAGAGGTCCTTCAGATAGGCGGGGACGGTCGCGAACCCGCCGCCGTAGAAGGAGAGGATCACGAGGGCGCACAGGACGAACAGCGGCTTCGCCGAGTCCCCGAACAGCGCGAGGAGCAGGTACATCAGCGCGCCGATGCCGAGGTAGCACCGGTAGATGTTCTTGCGGCCGATCCGGTCGGAGGCGGACGACCAACCGATCCGGCCGGCCATGTTGGCCGCCGACAGCAGCGCCACGAAACCGGCGGCCGCGGAGGCCGACACCGGGGTGGAGCTGTCCGCGAAGAAGTCCGTGATCATCGGGGCGGCCTTCTCCAGGATGCCGATGCCGGCGGTCACGTTGGTGCACAGCACGACCCACAGCAACCAGAACTGCGGGGTGCGCAGCGCACTGTTGGCGGACACCTGCACACCGGCGACGGAGCTCGGCCCGCTCGCACTCGCGCCGGGCGTGTCCCCGCGGGGCACGCGTACGAGGAGCACGCCGAGCGACATGAAGACGGCGTACGTCAGACCGTGCACCAGGAACGCGAGCGCGATCCCGGAGTGGCCGGTACCGAAGGAGGAGAGCATCTGCGCCGACCAGGGGGAGGCGATCAGCGCACCGCCGCCGAAGCCCATGATGGCGATGCCGGTGGCCATGCCGGGCCGGTCCGGGAACCACTTGATCAGGGTGGAGACGGGCGAGATGTAGCCGATGCCGAGGCCGATCCCGCCGACGAAGCCGTAGCCGAGGACGATCAGCCAGTACTGCTTCGTCTGGGCGCCGAGCGCGGAGATCAGGAACCCGGAGGAGAAGCAGACGAGGGCCACGGTCATGGCCCAGCGCGGCCCGTTGCGCTCCACGAGCGTGCCGCCGAACGCGGCGGACAGACCCAGCATCACGATCGCGAGCTGGAAGGGCAACGCGCTCTGGGTGCCGTCGAGGTGGAGCGCGGATTCGAGCGGCGGTTTGAACACGCTCCAGGCGTAGGCCTGTCCGATGGACAGATGGACGGAGAGGGCGGCGGGCGGGACGAGCCAGCGGCTCCAGCCCGGGGGTGCGAGAGGGGGACTGCTCATGACCGCGGACGCTAGGGGCGAGGAGCGGGCGTTGAGAAGGGCGCGGTCGACCGTATGCGGTGAACGGTATCCACCGTGCGTTCAACGGTCGCCGCGCGAACTCTTGCAAGGATCATTCCATATCGTAGACAATATTTCGTCGACAGGATTCAGCCGATGAGCGGCTCGCGTCGGTCGGCTCCTTCTCCCACCTCCGCGGTATCCCTCAAACCGAACGGAGTGCTCCCGTGAAAGTGGCAGTTCTCGGCGCCGGCGCCATAGGCGCCTACGTCGGTGCCGCGCTCCACGGCGTGCGTGTACTGCGGAGTGGGCTGCACCCTCACGCTCCATGTGCAGGACAATGAGATCGTGAAGGTCACCTCGCCGCGCGACAACCCGGTGACCCACGGCAATCTCTGCATCAAGGGCCGTTTCGGCTACCAGCACGTACAGAACCGGGGCTGATCAGGACATGGGACGAGTCACGGAACGACGCAAGGTCCTCCGCATCCGGGACGGGGCGCTCTCCACCCGGCCGGACACACTCGTCGCCGAGGAGCCCCTGGAGATCCGACTCAACGGCAAACCGCTCGCGATCACGATGCGCACGCCGGGTGACGACTTCGCGCTGGCGGCCGGGTTCCTGGTCAGCGAGGGCGTACTGGCGACTGCGGACGATCTGCAGAACATCGTCTACTGTGCGGGTGCGACGGTGGACGGCTCGAACACCTACAACGTGGTCGACGTGAAGACCGCGCCCGGCGTCGCCCTGCCGGACTTCACCCTGGAGCGGAACGTCTACACGTCCTCCTCGTGCGGCCTGTGCGGCAAGGCCAGCCTGGACGCCGTACGCACGACGGCGCGCTTCCCGATCGCCGACACTCCCCCGGTCCGGCTCGCCCCGGAACTGCTGGCGAGCCTCCCCGACCGGCTGCGAGCGGCCCAGCGGGTGTTCGACCGGACCGGGGGCCTGCACGCGGCGGCGCTGTTCACCGAGGACGGCGAGCTGCTGGACGTACGGGAGGACGTGGGCCGGCACAACGCGGTCGACAAACTGGTCGGGCGGGCGCTGCAGAACGGCGGTCTGCCGCTGTCGCGGGCGATCCTCCTGGTCTCCGGGCGGGCCTCGTTCGAGCTGGCGCAGAAGGCGGTGATGGCGGGCATCCCGGTGCTGGCGGCCGTGTCGGCGCCGTCGTCGCTGGCGGTGGACCTGGCCGCGGAGACGGGTCTGACGCTGGTGGGTTTCCTGCGGGGCAGCTCGATGAACGTGTACGCGGGCGAGAACCGCATCGCCCGGTGGGAGGCGGCCGCCCAGGGCTGAGGTGCCTCCCCGCGGCACGGCGGCGTGGCCCCGGCCGGCGGGGAGCGCCCTGCGCCGCCGGGCCCCACCTCAGCCGAGCGACTGTGCCGTCTCGACGAACGCCGTGATCAGGGGTGAGTGGCGGCCCGCCGCCCAGGCCAGCAGGACCTGGTCCGGTTCCGCGTCGGTCACCGGCACATAGCTGATGTCCGGGCGGGAGTACTGCTCGGCGACGGAGCGCGGCACGAGCGTGATGCCGGTGCCCGCGGCCACGCACTCGAACTTCTCCTCGATGGTGCGGATCGGCAGATCGCCGGGCCGGGGATCGGCGTACCTGAGCCATCGCTCGCCGTCGAGGTCGGCGAGCGACAGTTCCTGCTTCCCGGCCAGCCGGTGGCCCTCCGGGAGCATGGCCACGCGGGTCTCGCGGTACAGAGGACGCAGCTCCAGCCCGTCCTCGTGGACCGGTCGTCGTACGTAGGCGATGTCGACGGTCCCGTCGAGGATCAGCCGCTCCTGGTCGTCCCACTCCACCCGGCGGGCGTTGGTCTCCACGTCCGGGTGCGCCGCCGCGAAGGCGCGCAGGGCATGGGTGACCACGACACCGGCGCGGAAGCCGACGAGGAGGCGCCGGGGCCCGCGCGCGGCCCGCAGCACGCGACGTCGTGCCCCGTCGGCGGCCGCGAGCAACTGCTGCCCGTCGCCGAGGAGTTGCCGACCGGCGTCGGTCAGCGTCACGCCGTGGCTGTCCCGTACGAACAACTCGGCGCCCAAGTCCTTCTCCAGGGCGCGGATCTGGCGGCTGAGCACCGGCTGGGCGATGTGCAGCCGCTCGGCGGCGCGGCCGAAGTGGAGCAGTTCGGCGACCGCCACGAAATAGCGGATCTTCCGCAGGTCGAGGTCCACGGCCACCCCTTTCACCGGCGATGCCTTCAGGGTATCGCCACAGCTGAAAGAGGTCTTGGACGGCAGGCCGGAGCCGGTCGCAGGCTGGATCCCGTCAGGTGACACGGCAACCACGAGAGGGAACACCATGAGCCTGAGAGGACAGCGGATCGTCGTCATCGGGGGTACGTCGGGCATCGGGCTCGCGGTCGCCGAGGGCGCGGCGCGGGAGGGCGCCGAGGTGGTGGTCGCCTCACGCCGGCAGGAGAGCGTGGACGCGGCACTGAAGCTGCTGGGCGACGGCGCCGAGGGACATGTGCTGGACGCCACCGACGAGGACGCCGTACGCGGCTTCTTCGAGCGGGTCGGCGCATTCGACCACCTGGTGTACACGGCGGGTGAGTCGCTGCTGCTGGAGCCGCTGGCCGAGGCGAGTGTCGTACGGGCGCGGCGGTTCCTGGACACGCGGCTGTGGGGTGCGTACACGGCGGTGAAGTACGGCGCCGGCTCGATCCGCCCGGGCGGGTCGGTGGTGCTGACCACGGGGACGGCGGGGCGCCGGCCGCTGCCGGGGTCGAGTGCGGCGTCGGCGCTGTGCGGGGCGATGGAGTCGCTGGCCCGGGCGCTGGCCGTGGAGCTCGCGCCACTGCGGGTCAATGCGGTCTCGCCCGGGCTGGTGCGCACCGAGCTGTGGCGGGAGGTGCCTCAGGACGCGCGCGAGGGGCTGTTCCGGTCGTCCGCCGAGTCGCTGCCGGTGGGGCGGGTCGGCGAGCCGGCGGATGTGGCGGAGGCGTATCTGTATCTGATGCGTGGGGGATACAGCACCGGTTCGGTGGTGGTCGTGGACGGGGGCGGGACGCTGGTGTGAGCGTCAGGCGGGGGTGAGGCGGACGTCGGCGGCGGTCACCACCGTGCCGAGCCGGGGGAAGTCGAGCCGTACGGACGCCTCGTGCTCGGCGGTGGTGAAGGCGGCCATGGCGTCCTCGACGAAGACCAGGTCGTAGCCGAGGTCGGCGGCGGCGCGGGCGGTGGACTCGACGCCGAGGTTGGTGGCGATGCCGCCGAACACCAGGGTGGTGACGCCGCGTTCGCGCAGGTGCTCGTCCAGGCCGGTGCCCTGGAAGGCGCCGATGGTCCGCTTGACCACCTCCAGGTCGCCGCTCCGGGCGAGGCCGGGCACGAGTGAGCTGCCGGGCGGCTGTTCGGCGACCGTGGGGCGTTCGACCCGGACGAGGACGACGGGTGCCCCGGCGGTGCGGAAGGTGTGTGCCAACTCCTCGGCGGTGGTCAGTACTTCGGTGCCTTTGCGGGGTTCCAGGGGCAGCGCGACGATGCGTTCCATCAGGTCGATGAGGACCAGGGCGGTGCGCTGCGGATCGAGGACGGGAGCTGCGGTCATGACGGAACGTTAGCCGCCGTCAGCCGTCCGTGCCGGAAATCCGGATCAACAGGCCCGTGAACTGATCGCGTTCGGCGGCCGACAGCGGGGCGAGCAGCTCGTCGTTGGCCACGCGGGCCGCCTTGTCGCAGCGCACGAGGAGGCGGGCGCCGTCGTCGGTGAGGGACACGGCGTTCTTGCGCCGGTCCCTGGGGTCGGGGGCGCGCACGACATGGCCGGCGGACTGCAGGTCGTTGAGCACGCCGACCAGGTCCTTGGGGTCCAGGCCCACGCTGCGGCCGAGATCGGCCTGGGCGACGGGCTGGAGGTCGCGGACGGCGGAGAGGACCACGTGGTGCCACATCTTCTGCCCCTGTGCCGCGAGGGCGTCGGCGACCAGGGAACGGCCCCGGGCGGCGGCGCGGCCGAGGAGCCAGCTGGGCAGGGAGCGGATCGCGGGCAGGGGTGCTTCGGCCATGCCGGCAGCCTAATCGAGAAAACGTTGGGGATCCCCATGAACCTCCGCTATCGTTGGGGCTCCCAACGAATTCGTGGGTGTTCCCAACGATCGAGGCGCCAGTGTGCCCGGCATGGAGGTGTGTGCGATGCGTCGCGTTCGCTATGAATCAACCGGCGGCCCGCTGTTCCTGGAGGAGGCACCCGTCCCCGAGCCCGGGCCCGGGGAGCTGCTGGTGCGCTGCGCGGCGGTCGGGATCACCCTGCCCGTGGTCCGCAAGGTCACCGAGGCGGCCGAGCCCATGGCGCTGGGCGGCGAGATCGCCGGCGAGGTGGTGGCGGTGGGCGAGGGCGTGACGCGCTTCCGGCCGGGCGAGCGGGTGACCGGGCTGTGCTTCGGGCACGGGTACGCCGACTTCGCCCTGCTGCACGAGGCCATGGCCTCTCCGGTACCGGACGGCACCGACGCCGTGGACGCGGTCGCGCTGGTGCGCAGCGGCCTGGTGGCGTTCGGCGCGCTGGAGGCGGCGCACCCGGTGCCGGGCGAGGCCGTGCTGGTCACCGCGGCGGCGAGCGGGGTCGGCCACCTGGCCGTGCAGCTGGCACGGGCGCGGGGTGCGGGATGGGTGGTGGGGGCCGTGTCCGACCCCGGCAAGGCGGAGTTCGTCCGCTCGCTCGGCGCGGACGACTGTATTCAGTATGGCGACGACAGCTGGGGAGATCCCGTCGACTGTGTCCTGGATGCCGTCGGCGGTGACCTGCTCACCCGAGCCCTCGCCGCCCTGGCCCCGCACGGCCGCCTCGTCGCCTACAGCTCCGGCGGCGGCACCGTCCAGGCGTACGACCTGCTGGTGGGTGCCAAGTCGGTGATCGGGTTCCAGATGGCCCTGATCGCCCGCGGCCGGCCGGACCTGTACGAGCGGTGGCGCCGGGAGCTGTGGCGGCTGTTCGCCGAAGGCGTCCTGAAGCCCGCCGTGCACGCCGAGTTCGCGCTGGAGGACGCGGCCGAGGCACATGACGTGATCGAGCGGCGGGCCAACCTGGGCAAGGTCGTGCTGCGCCCGTAGGCCCTTCTCGGGCTCCTTGTGCTGCACGCTTCTTGTGAGGCGACCTGACCCCAACTACCGTCGATGGGGCGCACGTTGGACATGGGATGTCCGGATGTCCGGATGTCCGCCGACGAAGGGCAGGTCGCACATGCCGTCAGGTCTTCGCGCCCGTCTCAGAGCCGTACTCGCCACCGCCCTCACCACGGCGGCACTGCTCCTGGTGCCCCTCGCAACCCCCCACCCGGCACACGCTCAATCCCCCGCAAGCAATCCCGAGTTCGAGCAGCAGATCCTCTTCAAGGCGTCCCAGGACCCCGGCTACGCCTGCTTCCGCATACCGGCGATCGTGAAGACGACCGACGGCACCCTGCTGGCGTTCGCCGAGGGCCGGGTCCTCAACTGCGGGGACGCCGCCGACATCGACATCGTGGTCAAGCGCTCCACCGACGGCGGCCGCACCTGGGGCCCGTTGCAGGTGGTCAACGAGGGCGCCGGCGACACGCACGGCAACCCGGCGCCGATCGTGGACCGCGTGACGGGCCGGGTCTGGCTGGCGGAGACGTACAACACCGGCCGTACCGACAGCGCCAGCTGCTCGGTCCCCTGCGACCGCACCCCGCACCTGCAGTACAGCGACGACGACGGCCGGACCTGGTCCGTGCCGCGCGATCTGAGCCCGGAGATCCTGCCCGCCGACTGGAACTCCTGGTACGCGACCGGGCCGGTGCACGGCATCCAGCTCACCCGGGGCCGGTACGCGGGCCGGCTGGTCTTCGGGGTCAACACCGAGACCTGGGACGGCAGCCGGATCACCGCCAACCACGCGGCCCTGATCGTGAGCGACGACCACGGCGGCCACTGGCGGATCGGTGCCGGCGACACCTGGCCCATCGCCGACGACGGCACCTTCCGGCAGAAGCCGTCCGAACTGACCCTCGCCGAGCGCGGCGACGGCTCCGTCCTGGTCAGCGGGCGCGAGCAGGACGGCACCGACCTCGGCCACCGTACCCAGGCGGTCAGCCGCGACGGCGGCGACAGCTTCACCGCGCCCTTCCGCGACCTGCCCGACCTGTACACCCCGCAGGTCCAGGGTTCGATGCTGCGCCTCGGCGACCGCCTTCTGCTCGCCTGCCCCGCCGACCCCGACCGGCGGCGCACCATGATGATCCGCTCCTCCTACGACGGCGGCCGCACCTGGGACAGCGTGGACCGCGGCACCGTCGTCACCACGGACTGGTCCGGCTACTCCGACCTGGTCCGCGCCGACGCGGACACGGTGGGCCTGATCTACGAGGGCGGCGCGGTGGACGCCCGCGACGAGATCCGCTTCGCCCGCTTCACCGAGGACTGGCTCGCCCCGCGCCGCGGCCCGGACCCGGTCACCGCCGACCTCGCCCCGCACGCCCGCCCGGCCGCGGTGCTCGGCGGCGCCGAGGAGACGGACGGGGTCTTCGGCGGCGCGCTGCGGTTCGACGGCACCGACGACGCCGTACGCCTGCCCTTCCGCGCCGAGCTGCCGCTGGGGACGAAGGACTTCACGGCGTCCCTGTGGTTCCGCTACACGGCCACGACCGGTGAGCAGCCGCTGCTGTGGATGGGCGGGATCGGCACCACCCAGCCGCAGGTCTGGGTGCGCGGGGAGCCGGCGAACCACCGTATACAGGGGCTGATCACGGTGCGGAACGGGGCGATCGCGCCGCAGACCACCTTTGTGCGCACGGATACCGCATACAACGACGGCCAGTGGCATCACCTCGTGCTGCGCCGGGGCGACGGCCGGCTGACGTTGTTCGTCGACGGTATGCAGTGGTCCGTCGCCGACATACCGGGGTCCGTCAGCCGTAACTCCCCCTTCGGCGTGCACATCGGTCAGCGCATGGACAGCCGGGCCTTCTTCACCGGCGCCATCGACGAGGTGCACGTCTGGGACCGGGCGCTCACCGACACGGAACTGTCGGACCCGAAGGCGCTCAGGTCACCGAAGGACACGGTGCTGTGGCTGCCTCTGGACCAGGTGAGCGGCGGCTGACACGCCGACGCCGGCGCCCGGGACCTCCTGCGGCTCCCGGGCCCGGCGCTTGGCGATGACCGCGCACACCATCAGCTGCATCTGGTGGAACAGCATCAGCGGCAGCACGGCGAGCGAGGCGTGGGCACCGAACAGGACGCTGGCCATCGGGAGCCCGGAGGCGAGGGACTTCTTCGACCCGGCGAACTGGATGGCGATCCGGTCCTTCCGGCCGAAGCCGAGCGCCTTGCCGCCGTACCAGGTCAGCAGGAGCATCACGGCGAGCAGGGCGGCCTCGACGGCGAGCAGCCCGCCGAGCCGGGCGGGGCTGACCTGGTGCCAGATGCCCCGGGTCATGCCCTCGCTGAAGGCGGTGTAGACGACCAGCAGGATCGAGCCGCGGTCGACCAGCCCGAGCACCTTCCTGTGCCGGGCGACGAAGCCGCCGATCCAACGGCGCAGCACTTGACCGGCCAGGAACGGCACCAGCAGCTGGAGCACGATCTTGACCAGTGAGTCGGCGGAGAACCCGCCCCCGCTGCTGCCGAGGAGCCCGGCCGCCAGCAGCGGGGTGAAGACGATGCCGATGAGCGAGGAGAAGGAGCCCGCGCAGATGGCCGCCGGGACGTTTCCCCGGGCGATCGAGGTGAACGCGATGGACGACTGGATCGTGGACGGCACCAGCGTCAGGAACAGCAGTCCCTGGTAGAGCGGCTGGGTCAGCAGCACCGGCACCAGACCGCGCGCCGCCAGTCCGACCACCGGGAAGAGGACGAAGGTGCAGACCAGCACGGTGACATGGAGCCGCCAGTGGCGCAGCCCGTCCAGCACCTCCCGGGTGGAGAGCCGGGCGCCGTAGAGGAAGAAGAGGAGGGCGATCGCGGTCGTCGACGCGCCCGAGGCCACGTCGGAGGCGGTGCCCCGGGCCGGCAGCAGCGCGGCCAGGCCCACGGTCCCGAGCAGCAGGAGGATGTATGGGTCGATCGGCATCCAACTCGGCCAGCGCAGGCGTTTCACAGTGCTCCGATTCATGTGCTTTCCTTCGCGGGCCCGCAGGAGCCCCATCCATCTTCCTCCTCCGACCGCTGATCGGGAATCCCACATGCCACTCTGACTGTCATCATGATCTGCGATATCCGGTTAGGCTGCCCGTTGTGTACGACCCGACGCAGCTGCGCACCTTCCTCGCCGTGGCCCAGACGCTGAGCTTCACGCAGGCCGCGCGCCGTCTGGGGCTGCGCCAGTCGACGGTCAGCCAGCATGTACGCCGGCTGGAGGAAGCGACCGGGCGGCAGCTGTTCACCCGGGACACCCATTCCGTGGAGCTGACCGAGGACGGCGAGGCGATGCTGGGCTTCGCCCGCCGGATCCTGCAGGTCCACGAGCAGGCGACGGCGTTCTTCACCGGCACGCGGGTGCGCGGCCGGCTGCGGTTCGGCGCGTCCGAGGACTTCGTGCTCACCCGGCTGCCGGAGATCCTGGAGGGCTTCCGCTACGACCATCCGGAGGTCGACCTGGAGCTGACCGTGGAGCTGTCCGGCACCCTGCACGAGCAGCTGGCCGCCGGGAAGCTGGACCTGGTCCTGGCCAAGCGGCGCCCGGAGGACCCCCGGGGCGAACTTGTCTGGCGCGACGACCTGGTGTGGATCGGCGCCGAGCGGCTGCACCTGGACGCGGACCGGCCCGTCCCGCTGATCGTCTATCCGCCGCCCGGCATCACCCGGGCGCGCGCGCTGGAGGCGCTGGAGCACGAGGGCCGCAACTGGCGGATCGTGTGCACCAGTGGCAGCCTCAACGGCCTGATCGCGGCGGCCCGCGCCGGGCTCGGCGTGATGGCCCACTCCCGGCGCCTGATCCCGCCCGGCCTGTTCCGCCTGCCGGACCGCGCCGGGCTGCCCGACCTGGGCAAGGTCGACTTCGTCCTGGTCCACGGCCGCCGCCGGGGCACGGCGGAGGAAGCGGCACACGCGCTGGCCATGGCCGTCCTGGCGGGTGGGGAGCGGCTGCGGCGGCGGAGCGGCTGACGTCTCGTGGCCTGGCGCGGCGGCGCACCGGCCGTCAGCGGGGCATCGGGTGCCTCAGCTGCTCGACCCGGCGCGGGAACGGCGTGGTCTCCACCTGCTGCATTCCCCCCAGCCGGCGAGGGGACGCTGAGGTGGGCGTGGGCCAGTGGGGCGACGACGAGGCCGGACGGTCCGGCCGTCGCGCAGACCCAGGCCGTCTCCTCATGCGCGGCCAGGACCTCACCGACGGAGTGCAGGGCGGCCGGCGAGGCGGTGATCGACAGCGCGGCGACGACTCGACGGCCGAGGATCTCCGCCTGGTGCTCGACGTCGGTGTATACGGGTATATCGCCCCGGCGGCGCGCAGGCCGGCCGGCCGACGCCTGACCGAGGACTCCGAGCGGCGCGGCCCACGCGCCCGGCCGGCGGCGGAGCCGATGCGTCGCGCGGCGGCTTCCCGGTGCACACCCAGCTCGCCGCGTTCGCCTCGGGTCTGAACGGCGCGCCGGCGGCGGGTTTTGCCGGCACGGTCGCGGGCGCTGGTGCTGCTGCTGGCGCGGGCGGCCCGACCCGCGCAGCGGAAGGTGTGCGGGGCGGAGGCGGAGACGGCGGGGTCGGCGCACCACTGACCATGGGGCGCGGCGGCGAGGGCGGCCCCGGGACGTGCGCCGGGGCCGCTTTCGCCGGCGTACGACCGCCGGTCAGGCCCGCGCCGCGTATGGGGCGATCGGTACCGTGTGCGCCGTAATCGCCGCGTACAGATTCGGTGGAGATTACGGCACCGAAACTTACTGACCCGTCAGTATTGTGTCCGGCCCTTCCCCATGTGCGGGCATTTTCCGGTCACTGGCCGAGGGAAACGTGAGGTTTGCTCGGTTTCCGGACCCCTCCCGTCCGGTGACGGCGTGGGGTAGCTTTCACCGCGCTGTGCCGAGCGTCACGGGCGTGACCGAGCAGCGAGGATCGGGGAGCGAGGTTTGCGCGAGTTCACCAACCCGCCGCTCACGACGGCACCGCCGGTGGGCGGTCTGGCCGACGTGGTGTTCGAGCATGCCCTGACGGACCCGACACACGTCGCTCTCGGCCGCAAAGACGCTGCCGGGCAGTGGCGGGAGGTGACCTCCGCCGAGTTCCGCGACGAGGTCATGGCCCTCGCCAAGGGCCTCCTCGCCCGCGGCATCCGCTTCGGCGACCGCGTCGCCATCATGTCCCGCACCCGCTACGAGTGGACCCTGTTCGACTTCGCCCTGTGGTCGATCGGCGCCCAGGTGGTGCCCGTCTACCCCACGTCCTCGGCCGAGCAGTGCTTCTGGATGCTCTACGACGCCGAGGTGTCCGCGGCGATCGTGGAGCACGAGGACCACGCGATGACCATCGCCACGGTCATCGACCGCCTCCCGCAGTTGCGCCAGCTGTGGCAGCTGGACTCCGGCTGTGTGCAGGAGCTGTACGACGCCGGGGCGCATCTGGACGACGAACTGGTGCACCGGCACCGGCAGGCGGTCACCGCGGACTCGATCGCCACCATCATCTACACCTCGGGTACCACCGGCCGCCCCAAGGGCTGTGTCCTCTCGCACGCCAACTTCATGTACGAGGCGGACACGATGATCCAGCGCTGGCAGCCGGTGTTCCACACCAAGAAGGACGACGAGGCCTCGACGCTGCTGTTCCTGCCGCTCGCGCACGTCTTCGGGCGGATGGTGGAGGTCGCCGCGATCCGCGGCCGGGTCCGGTTCGGGCACCAGCCGCAGCTGAACGCCGCCGCCCTGCTGCCCGACCTGCAGGCGTTCAAGCCGACCTTCATCCTGGCGGTGCCGTACATCTTCGAGAAGGTGTTCAACGCGGCCCGCCGGAAGGCGGAGAAGGACGGCAAGTCGGGGCCGTTCGAGAAGGCGGTCGACATCGCGGTGAAGTACGCGGAGGCCGTGGAGGCCAAGGCGTGGGGCACCGGGCCCGGCCCGTCGGCGGGGCTGCGCATGCAGCACCAGTTCTTCGACAAGGTCGTGTACTCCAAGGTCCGCGCGGCGATGGGCGGTCGTATACGGAATGCGATGTCCGGCGGTTCGGCGATGGACCGCCGGCTGGGGCTGTTCTTCGCGGGCGCCGGTGTGCAGATCTACGAGGGCTACGGCCTGACCGAGTCGACGGCCGCGGCCACCGCCAACCCGCCCGAGCGCACCCGCTACGGCACCGTCGGCCAGGCCATCCCCGGCGTGACCGTGCACATCGCCGACGACGGCGAGATCTGGCTCTACGGCGGAAACGTTTTCCAGGGCTATCTGAACAACCCGAAGGCCAGCGACGAGACCCTGCACGACGGCTGGCTGGCCACCGGCGACCTCGGTTCGCTCGACGAGGACGGCTATCTGACCATCACCGGCCGCAAGAAGGAGATCCTGGTGACCTCCGGCGGCAAGAGCGTCTCCCCCGGTGTGCTGGAGGAGCGGGTCCGCGAGCATCCGCTGGTCAACCAGTGCATCGTCGTCGGCAACGACCGCCCCTACATCGCCGCCCTGGTCACCCTCGACCAGGAGGCCGTCGAGCACTGGCTGCAGATGCGCGGAAAGCCGCGGATGACCCCGGTCCAGCTGGTGCGCGACCCGGACCTGGAGACGGAGGTGCGGCGGGCGGTGGTCGCCGCCAACACCCTCGTCTCCCAGGCCGAGTCGATCCGTACCTTCCGCATCCTGGCGCAGCCGTTCACCGAGGAACACGGCCTGCTGACGCCGTCGTTGAAGCTGAAGCGGAGGGCGATCGAGAAGACGTACGGCAACGAGGTCGAGGCCCTCTACCGGACGTGAGACATCTGATGGGGCGTCAACTGATCGTCAGCTTGAAGATCTTGTCGGATCCGTCGGCGGCACCTCCGTTGTTGTCGCAGTTGGTGGTGGACAGCCACAGCTGGTCGGCGCCCGGCACCTTGGTGACCGTGCGCAGCCGGCCGTAGGTGCCGACGTAGTACGCGCTCGGTGTGCCGACGCTCTCCGTGTCGCCGGTGATGGGGATGCGCCACAGGCGTTCGCCGCGCAGGGACGCCATGTAGATGACGTTGCGGACGATGGCGATGCCGCTCGGCGAGGCCTCGGAGACGTTCCAGGTGGCCTTGGGGTTGGTCATGCCGGCGACGTTGCAGCTGCCCTCGCAGGTGGGCCAGCCGTAGTTCGCTCCGGGCTTGATGAGGTTGAGTTCGTCCTTGGAGCTGTTGCCGAACTCCGCCTCCCACAACCGGCCGTTGCGGTCGAAGGCGAGGCCCTGCGGGTTGCGGTGGCCGTATGAGTAGACGTAATTGCCGAAGGGGTTGCCGGGGGCCGGTTTGCCGTCGGTGGTCATGCGCAGGATCTTGCCGTTGAGGGAGTTCTTGTCCTGCGCGAGGTCGGGCTGCTGGGCCTCGCCGGTGGAGACGTACAGGTAGCCTTCGGGGCCGAAGGCGAGGCGGCCGCCGTTGTGGTAGCGGTTCTTCTTGATGCCCTGGAGCAGGACCTTGTAGTCGCTGAGCTTCGTTCCGTCGAAGGTCATGCGGACCACGCGGTTGCCCTCGGACGCGGTGTGCATGAAGTAGACGAAGTGGTTGGACTCCCACTTGGGGTCGACGGCGACGCCGAGCAGACCGCCCTCACCGTTGGTGGTGACGGCGCCCGGAACCGTGCCCACCTGCGTCTTCGTGCCGCTCTTGGTCAGCTTCCACACCCGGAAGTCGTCCCGCTCGGTGACCAGGGCGGACTGGCCGTCGGGCATCCAGTAGGTGCCCCAGGGGATGGTCCAGCCGGTGGAGAGCGTGGCGATGGAGGACGGGACACCGCCGTCGGTGGCGCAGGCCTTGGTGGTGAAGGAGACCGTGTTGCTGGGCGCGGAGACATTGCCGGCGGCGTCACGGGCGACGACGTTCAGGCTGTACGGGCTGTCGCAGGCGAGCCCGGTGAGCGTGGTGGACGTACCGCTGGTGACGGTCTTGTAGACGGTGGTGTCGCTGCGCACGTCGTAGGCGGTGACGGCGCGGTCGTCGGTGGAGGCGCCCCAGGTGAGGTCGACGGTGTTCGATGTGATGTCGGCTGTATGCAACGTGCCGGGTGCGGTCGGCGGTGTGGTGTCGGAGCTGGGCTTGGTGGTGCAGTCGACGACCGGGCTGGCGGGCGAGGTGTTGCCGGCCGCGTCACGGGCGATGACCGTGAGGTCGTAGGTGGTGTTCGGGGCGAGCCCGGTCAGCGTCTTCGAGGTCGCGCTGCCCGGCGCCTCGCCGATCTTGTTGCCGTGCTCGTAGAGGTCGTACGCCGCGACGCCCACGTCGTCCGTCGACGCGCCCCAGGACAGGGTCAGGCGATCCTCGCCGATGTCCGAGCAGGAGGGCTGCCCGGGGCGGGTGGGGGCCTGGGCGTCGCTCGGCGTGCCGAGGCTCATGCGGTCGAGGTTGGGGCCGCCGTTCGCGGTGGTGGCCGTCGCGCGGATCTTGTTGCTGCCGGCCTTCAGCGTGACGTTCACGGTTTTGGCCGCCCAGGTGTTCCAGTCCGCCGTGCCCGGGAAGGCGACGGCGGGCGCGACGACGGCGCCGTTGACGGCGAGGTCCATCGGCCGGTCGGCTGCGGTGCCGTTGGCGTACCGCAGGGTGAGCGACGCGGGCCCGGCGGCGGTGGCGCCGACCGTGAACTCCACGTAGGAGCCCTTGATGTTGGTGTAGTCGACGAATCCGGTGCCTGTGAAACCGGTGTGGTTGGTGGCGACGATGCCCTGGGAGATCAGGGCGTCCTCGGCCTGGTAGTCGGTGGCGGCGAGGGCGGTGCCCTGGCTCAGGCCGGCCAGGGGCAGTGCGAGGGCCGCGGCGAGGCCGTACGGCAGTACTCTCGTGAGATGCATGGGTGTGTCCCCTATTTTCCCCTCAGCCCGTGTACTGGGTGAAGATCTTGAGGTAGTCGTACGGCTGCTGCGCCACGCCGCTGCAGGAGTCGCCGTCGGTGCCGGAGCCGCAGGGGCGGTCGCGGTTGGCGGACCAGTAGGTGAGGCGCGCGATGTGGTGCTGCCGGGCGTAGGCGAGCATGGTCCGGAAGTCGGCGACGCGGACGCGCTCACCGGAGTCGTCCGTCTTGCCGTTCATGGACGACAGGCCGATGTGGGCGTAGGCGGTGGTGTCGTCGTAACCGTAGGCCGCCTTGACCCGGGCCTTGAGGCCCTCCATGGCCTGGGTGGTGAGGGTGCCCATGTTCGTGGTGCCGCCGCCGAAGTCGAACGGCATGACGCACCAGACGTCGTTCGCCAGGCCGGACCTTGCCGCACGCTTGATCATGTCGACGCCGGCCGCGTCGGGGCCGCTGGTGGTGGTGCCGAAGGTGATGACCGTCTTCAGGCCGGGATTGTTCGCCTTCACGGTCTTGAGGGCGTCGACGACACGCTGGCGGACGGTGGCGTTCGACCATTCGGTGTTCTCGATGTCGATGTCGAGCGCCTTCAGCCGGTACGCGTTGATCACTTTCTGATAGGCGCCGGCCAGCGCGGAGGCGCTGGAGCACTTCTCCCCCAGCTTGGCGCCGCTCCAGCCGCCGACGGAGACGATCACATCGCCGCCCGCGGATCGTATGCGGTCGACCGTCGACTGGTCGGTGCCGCCGGTCAGCGGCCGGGTGCCGTCCCACTTGGGATTGCAGGTGCCGTCGGAGAGCACGAAGGCGAGGGTGAACCACTTGACGCCGGTCGCCGACATCACCTTGGTCGGGTCGGGCGGATCCCCCCAGCCCAGGTACTCGTACGGGGCGACGGCCATGCCGGGGGACGCCGCGAGTGCCTTCGCGGCGGCGGTGGGTCTGACCCGGACGAGCCGGGTCTCGCCGGGGCGGAGGGTCGCGCCGTAGGAGCCGGCGACCGGGCCCTTGTGGGCGCCGGACCACAGGTCGGTGACGTCACCGGAGCCGGTGAAGCCGACCTCGGACCAGTTCACGGTGACCGTGGCGCTGCCGGAGGTTCCGGTGTTGAACAGGGCCACCACGTAGGCGCCGTCGCTCTCCCGCTTACTCCAGACCTGCTTCACACCGCTCTTCACGATCCGTTTCGCCGCGACCCCGTCCTGGTCGACGCCGATCAGCCGGTCGTTGGTGAGCATCGCCTTGTCGACGGAGTCCAGGTGGGTGAGGTCGGTGCCGAGCAGCAGCGGGGCCGCCGCCATCGCCCACAGCGTGAAGTGGGAGCGGCGCTGGTCGGACGTGAGGCCCGCCTGGTCGCCGTTGCCGATCTCCAGCGAGTCCAGGTCGTTCCAGCCGCCGGGGCCGGCGTACGGCTGCCAGGACGCGGCCGAGTCGAAGCGCTTGGAGACGTGGGACCAGTCGGTGAGCGGATAACCGCTGCCGTTGGGGCCGGGGCCGCAGTAGCACTCCACGTCGCCCTGGGTGCGCCAGCTGTTGGCGAGCTTGCGCCAGGTGGATGCGTCGGCGATCGGGAGGTTGTTGGACAGCGCGAAGTTGATGGGCCGTCCGGTGGCGCGCAGCGCCTTGTCCCAGGCCTGGACGTCGGCGACGTCCTGGCTGCCCACGCCGTCGATCTTCAGGTAGTCGACTCCCCAGGAGGCGAACTGCCTGGCCCAGGAGTTCACGAACTCCTGGGCGCCCGGCCTGGAGTAGTCGATGGAGTACATGTTCCTGCAGTTGTAGTTCTTCTCGGTCTTCGAGGTGTCCGCGATGTCCTTCGCGTGGTACGGCGTCCCTTGGATCGGGGTGTTCTTCATGACGGCGTTCTTGGCGATGCCGGGCGTCACGTAGAAGCCGAACCTCAGGCCCTTGGAGTGGACGTAGTCGGCGAGGGTCTTGATGCCGTCCGGGAACTTGGCCGTATCGACGGCCCAGCGGCCGTAGGTGTCCACGGCGAAGCCGTTGCCGTCGCACCTCTGCCAGAAGTCGTCGAGGTTGACGTCGACGAAGCCGTGGTTCTTCAGGCCGCTGGAGACCAGCGCGTCGGCCTGAGCCTTGATCTTCGCCTCGGTCGGCTGACGGCGTACGAAGCTCCAGCTGCTCCAGCCCATGGCGGGCCGCAGCGACTGGCCGTTGTCGGAGGCGGCCGCGGGGTGGGCGGTGCCGGCGAGGGGCACCGCGGCGGCCACGAGCAGCCCGGCCGTCGCCGTCGTCAGGGTTCTGAGCCGGGTCATGGACGTCCCTTCGGGGCGGGTGTGGCGTAGGAGGTGCCGATCCAGGCCTCGTCGATCCGCAGCCGCTGGTAGCGGGTGGTGTCGCTGGAGGCGGCCCAGGTGGAGTCGACCTCGACGCGGACGTAGCGGGCCGTCGTGGCGGTCAGGTCGATGCCCTGGATCCCACGGGCGCTGGGGAGTTGACCGGTCTTCACCGGGCTGCGCCAGTTCTTGCCGTCGTCGCTGAGGTAGACCTTGTAGGCCTTGATCCGCGCGGACTGTTCGGTGGCCGAGCGGGCGTAGGCGACGGAGTCCTCGCGCTGGTTCAGCCCGATGTACTGCACCTTCTTCGCCGCTGCGAGGTCGAAGGTGACGTTGACCGGGAGCGTCTTGTCGTTGTCCCAGTAGGTGAGGTGGTCGCCGTCGCCGGCGGCCGATCCGGAGTGGCCGCTCGCGGACGTGCTCGCGGTGACCTTGACGCCGGTCGCGATGCCCTGGCGGCCCGCGGTGATCACCTTGAAGACGGTGTCGTACGGGTCCCAGCCGCCGAGGCCGCTGAGGGTCAGCACCCCGCCGGACTGCGACCACGAAACCGGCGCTCCGGTGCGGAGGCTGGTGACCGAGGCGATGCGGTAACCGTTGTCGCGGATGCGCAGGGTGCCGGTGCTCGGCGGGGTCAGGACGTGGATGTACTGCCGGTTCGGGTCGTCCTTGGCGACGGTGGTGACGCCGTGGGCGCCGTCGTTCCAGAAGCCGGGCTTGAGGCCGCCGTACATGTAGCCGCCGCCCTCGGTGCCGCGCAGGGACTCCCAGATCTTGTCGAGGTAGGAGTTCGCGAAGTTGTTGAAGTCCGCCTGGTTCGACGGGAACTTCCCGTTGACCTCGGCGGTTTCCGCCATGAGTGCCTTCACCGACGAGCCTGCGTTGGTGACCAGCCGGCCGAGGGCGAGCATCTTGTCGACGGTCGGGTTCGAGCCGTCGTACCACCAGGCGCCGGTCGACGGCAGCTTGAAGTCCGCCTCGGTCAGGCGGGGTTGGGCGGTGTAGATCGCCTGCGGGTAGTCGTAGGCGGGCGTCATCCCCGTCTTCTGCTCATTGCTGATCATGTCCATGATCGGCGTGTCTTCGTTGTTGTTGCTGAGCGTGTAGTTCGGGCGCTTCTGGTAGATCTGCGCGTAGAGGTTGTGGCTCTCCCAGTACGCGTTGTCGTTGTCGATCCAGAAGCCGCCGAGGTCGGGATAATGGTCCATGACCTCGAAGAAGTTGTCGTAGGAGAACTGCCCGAAGCCGTCGCGGGTGGTCAGGTCGACATCCTTGCCCTTGTAGGCGGAGTAGGCGGCCGAGTCGAGCCATTCGTGGCCGCCCTCGTCGTGCCACTGCGGGTCGTCGGTCATGTAGAGGATGACCTTCATGCCCTTGGCCTTGGCGGCGTTGATCAGCTCACCGAGGAAGTCCCGCTTGGTGGAGCAGGAACCGGGGATCTTCGACGGCCAGGGGCGGGCGTAGCCGAGCCGGCTGTGGAAGGTCGCCAGCACGATGTACTGCGTGTGCAGCTTCTGGGCCTCGTGCACCCAGTAGTCGGGCGTCCAGCCGCCGCTGGTGACGTCCTTCTCCCAGGCGGAGCAGCCGGTGTGGACGGGGGCGGTGCGCAGGCCCCAGTGCAGGAACAGGCCGCCGACGGAGGCGCGCAGGAAGGCCTGGCGGGGGTTCTCGACGTCCCGGGGGCGTACCTGTGTCGCACAGTTCTGGCTGGATCCGCTCGCCGACACACGCAGGGCGCCGCCGGTGCTGGTGTGGCTGTCGCTGACGCAGTAGCCGGTGACGGACTGGAAGCCGAGGTCGTGAGGTGAGTTGCTGCCCTGCTGCGCTGTGAACCGGGTCAACCGGATGCCGCTCGCCGCGTTGGCGATGAGTGCGGGCCGTCCGTCGTCGGCGGCATACCGCACACTGCTGTCGGTGAACTGTATGCCGTCGGCATTGTGCAGATACCAGCCGTACGCCGGCCTGGTCCCGATGCTCTTCGGGTTGTAGTCCTTCGGGTCGTTGCTCGGCACACCGGTGGACATGGTGCCGTTGCCGCCTGGGACCGTGATGTCGACATGGTTGAAGGAGACGTTGCTGATGCGGTGGCCGTTCTCGCCCCACACCGTCGGGCTGAAGGACGGGCTGTTGCCGGTGGCCGTGACGTTGTCGTACGTGATGTCACTGATCGATCCGACACCGGGACTGTCTCCGCACCGTTTGCGCGTGCCGATCTTCTGCGTGATCGGCGAGTGCACGTTGGTCATGGTGATGTCGCGGTAGTGGACGACGGAGATCTTCGCGCCGTCCATGGAGACCATGCCGAGCCCGGACTTGCCGGCGCCCTCGATACGGATCTTCTCGAACTGGTAGTCGGAGAAGTCGCCGCAGGTCTCGGAGCCGAACATCAGGGCGTTGCAGCAGCGCGCCGACAACACCGAATCGCTCACGCGCACATGGCCGTTGGGGAGCTTGGCGCCGAGGGCGTAGTCGCTCTTGAAGACCAGGGCGTCGTCGTTGGCCGCGATGTGCGCGTTGGTAATCGTCACATTCGTGGTGGAGATGACGTTCCAGCCGTCGCGGTCGCTCGCGGTGTCGATGGTCAGGTGGTCGGAGACGACGTTCGTGCAGCCGTTGATCAGGACGGCGAAGTGGCCGCCGCGGCGCAGGGTGAGGCCGTCGCCGAGGCGGAGTCCGTCGCAGCGGGTCAGCGACAGGATCTTGTCGGCCTGGCCGGACTTCGGGTTGCCGGTGATCAGGCTCCCGGCGCCGTCGATGACCCCGCCGCCGGTGAAACCGATGTCGGTCAGCCGGTCGCCGTAGATCATCGCGTTGTGGAAGTGGCTGTGCCCGTAGTCCTGGTACTTGTCGTTCGGGTTGGACTCGGGCGGGTCGTAGGTACCGGCGGAGGAACCCTGGAGGGTGGCGCCCTTGTCGACCTGGAGCGTCACATGGCTCTTCATGTGGATGGTGTTCTTGGACTTGTAGGCGCCGGCCGGGAAGCGGACGGTGCCGCCGCCCGCCGCGTTGGCCGCGGTGATGGCCTTGTCGATGGCGGGGGTGTCGTTGGTCGAGCCGTCGCCCTTGGCGCCGTAGTCGCGCACGTCGTACACGGTTGCCCGGTGTGGCGTGTGCGGGGCCGCGAGGGCGGCGGGGTGGGTGAGGCCGAGGACGACGGCGAGGACGCACAGCACGATCGCCGCCGCCCGTCTCGGGTCGGCGATGGCGGGTTTCACGAGTCCGCTCCTCTAGGCGAGTTGGTAGCCGCGGAGGTTGGTGAGCAGCAGGTAGGTGTCCTGCAGGGATCCGGAGGTGTCACCGAGGGAGCGGTAGATGCCCCACTTCGGGCGCACCCGGTCGGCGAGGAAGGTGTCGACACCGGACTTCGACTTGTCGATGACGGTCGTGGAGCCGGTCACGGCTGCCGCGGCGCCGCCGAGCGCGGCACCGAGTACGGCTCTTCTAGACGTGCTCATGACACTTAATCACCTCGCAGTTGCTCGTTCATGATCAGGAAGGCCCCGAGCCCGTGGAAGTCGTTGCTGGCCCGGGTGCGGCCGACGTAGTACGCGTAGTCCCCGACGTTGGTGCCCACGGAGATGTCGGCCAGGTTCGTACGGCGGTCCGCGCCGACCGACAGCCGGGTCAGCACGCCCTGGTAGCCGCGGCGGGCGACCGCAGTGAAGTGCGGGTCCAGGTAGCCCTGTCGGGTGCCTCGGGAGAGGGCGTAGGTGAACATGCTGGAGCACGAGGTCTCGGTCCAGTCGTCCGACCGGGAGCCCTTGTCGATCACCTGGAACCAGCGCCCGGACGCCGGGTCCTGGTACTTCTCCAGCGCCGAGGCCAGCGTCCGGAAGATGCCGAGCAGTTGGGGACGCCGGGGCTGGTCGGCGGGGATCGCGTCCAGGACGTTCACCAGCGCCATGGCGTACCAGCCGACGGCACGGCACCAGTGTTCCGGGGCGAGCCCGGTGGCCGGGTCGGCCCAGCTCGCCGACTTCGACTCGTCGTAGGCATGCCGCAACAGGCCGTTATCCACCTTCAGATGACCGCCGTACACGGACAACTGCTTGGCGGCCTCGGCGTTGGTGTATGCGCTTTCGCCGAACTCCCTGCCGTACTCGACCAGGAAGGGGTTCACCATGTAGGTGCCGTCCGCCCACAGTTGGTGCGCCCGGCTGCTGGTGTCGGCGTGCCAGAAGCCGCCGTCGGAGGTGCGCGGATAGCTGTTCAGACGATCGCGGATCTTCCGCGCGGCCTTGCGGTAACGGTCCTGGCCGGTCTCGTGGTGCAGGATCACCAGCAGCCGGCCCGCCTGCATGCTGTCGAGGCTGTTGAAGGACTGGTCGATCGTGCCGTCGCTGTGCACGAACCGGTCGACGTAGGCCTTGATGTAGGTGAGCAGGCGAGGGTCGTGGGTGCGCCGGTAGACGAGGTACTGGCCGTAGAGATACAGGCCCACGGGGTACGACCAGCCGCCGATGGTCGCCGGTGTGTAGCGCGCCATGGTGGAGTCCACGACGGCCGTGGACCAGTCGCGGGCGGCGGCGGGGCGGGGCGCGGGGGCCGGGGCGGAGGGTGCGGGGGCGGCGCTCGCCGGGGGTACGGCGGCGGGCAGCGCGGCCAGGATGGCGGTGGCGAGCGTGGCTGCGGTCAGCGCGGCCCGCAGGCGTCGGCGTCTCATGGTCCTCCTTCTCGGTGGGCGTACGCGCGTGGATCAGCGCTATCGGCGATGCCATGCACCACCACCTCGACGACATGACGGTCCGGCGCGCGCCGGCAGACGCGGTCGGTAATGGCGGCCTCGCCGGTCAGCGCGGCGGCCCGCGAGCATCGGCGACTCAACGGCCTCCCCCCCGGTAGGCATACGCGCGTGGATCAGCGCCGTCGGCGATGCCATGCACCACCACCTCGACGAGATGACGGTCCGGGGCGTGCCGGCAGGCAGGGTCGGTGCGGGCGGCCTCGCCGGTCAGGGCGTACGCCTGGCAGCGGCAGCCGCCGTGGTCGACCGTGCGCAGGGCGCAGCCGCGGCACGACTCGGACATCCAGGACTCGCCCCGGAAGGCGTTGAAGGCGCTCGACTCCCGCCAGATCCAGGCCAGTTCGCGGTTCGCTACGTTCGGCGGGTCCAGGCCGGGCAGGGTGCCGGCGGCCGGGCAGGGCAGCACCGTGCCGTCGGGGGCCACGGTGAGGGAGACGGCGCCCCAGCCGCCCATGCAGGGTTTCGCGGTGGCGTCCACCAGGTCGGGGGCCACCCACACCAACTCCAGTGAGTCGCCCAGGCGTTCACGCCAGCGGGCCACTCGGGCGCGGGCCCGGTCGACCTGGGCGGGTGTGGGCAGCAGCGCGGCGCGGTTACGGGCCGCCCAGCCGTGGTACTGGGTGTTCGCCAGCTCGATCCGGTCGGCACCCCAGTCGAGCGCGAGCCGGATGAGGCCGTCGAGGTCGTCCAGGTTGCCGCGGTGCAGCACGGCGTTCAGTCCCAGGGGCAGCCCGGCCGCCCTGATCAGCCGGGCGGCGCGTTCCTTCGCCGTGAACGACCGTGCCCCCGCGATGAGTTCGGCGGCTTCGCGGTTCGCGTGCTGCACCGACAGCTGCACGCTGCGCAGCCCGGCCCCGGTCAGCTCGGCCAGCCGCGGCTCACCGAGACCCACCCCGCTGGTGACGAGCTGGGTGTACAGACCCGCACCGTCGGCGGCGGCCACGAGGTCGGGCAGGTCGCGCCGCAGCAGCGGCTCGCCGCCGGAGAGATGGGTGTGGACGACGCCGAGCGCGCCCGCCTGCCGGAAGACCTCCGACCACTGCTCCGTGGACAGCTCCGCTGACCGGCCGACCAGTTCGACGGGGTTGGAGCAGTAGCCGCAGCGCAGCGGGCAGGCGTGGGTGAGTTCGGCGAGCAGGGCCCAGGGCGGATCGGGAGGGGCGGTCATCTCAGCCAGCCCTCCTTGCGTAACCGGTGGAGAAACTCCGGGACTTCGGTGGCCACGGGCGCGACGGGATGGCGTACGGCCAGCTCGGCGACGACGGCGGCCACGTCCCGGACGCCGTCGCACAGCTGGAGCACAGCGCCCGCACTGCCGTCGAGCACCACCACCCGCTCCGGCAGCAGCAACAGGTCGGCATCCCGGACCGGGTCGCGGCGCAGCACCACACCCCGGGCGAGGACGGGGCGCCATGACGTGGCGAGTGATGCCGACGGCGGCGCTGTCATGGGGCACTCCGGTCCACCGCGTCCAGCAGGGCCCACAGCACCTCGCACTTGAACTCCAGTGCCTTGACGGCCCGTTGCTGCTGCTCACGGGTGCGGGCCCGGGCGAGGACCAGGGCGAGGGCCTGCTCGGCGTCCCGGGCGCCCTGGGTGACGCGGGTGCGGAAGTAGGCGAGGCCCGCAGGGTCGATCCACGGGTAGTGGCGTTCGAAGGCGGCGATGCGGGTGCGCATCAGATCCGGGGCGGACAGCTCGGTCAGGGAGGCCGCGACCGCGTCCAGCACCGGACGCCGCCGGCAGAAGGTGACGTACCCCTCCACCGCGAACCGCACCCCGGGCGGCACCCGGGAGGTGTCCCACAGCTCCTCGCGGGCGAGGCCGGCCGCCTCGCCGAGCCGCAGCCAGCGCTCGATACCGCCGCCCTCCAGGGAGTCAGCGTCGGTACCGTCCTGGTCGTGGATGCGGCGAAGCCAGGCGCGGCGTTCCTCGGGCCGGTCGAGCTTCGCGAGGATCAGCGCGTCCTTGACGGGGATGTGCCGCTGGTAGTGGAAACGGGCGGCGATCCAGCGGCGCAGTTCGGCGGGGGTCAGTTCGCCGCGGTGCATCCGCTGGTTGAAGGGGTGCCGGTCGTGGTAGCGCGTCGCGGTGACCGCGCGCAGCCGCTCGGTGAACTCGGCGGCCGGCCAGGCGGCGCGGCCGTCGGGTTCCGGTGGTGCCGCGCTCATGCGACCGGGGGCGGCTCGGGCGGGCGGCGGTCGGCGAGCGCGTACGCGGTCACCTCCAGCGCGGTCTCCACGATGTGGTAACCAGGGCTTCTCCAGACTTTTTCATCCGATGTCTCGGTGTCGGAGGGGTGCGTCAAGACAGGCAGAGAAGGGCTCTCGGTCATGTGTGCGTACTCGCTTTCCTGAGGGTGGGG
This sequence comes from Streptomyces sp. NPDC052107, assembly GCF_040680215.1. NCBI lineage: Bacteria > Bacillati > Actinomycetota > Actinomycetes > Kitasatosporales > Streptomycetaceae > Streptomyces > Streptomyces sp. NPDC052107. The sequence goes on along the minus strand of NZ_JBFAWG010000014.1, from coordinate 154,835 downwards.
AGTCTCAGAAGGGAGCCGGAGGGAAAACGCGGCCTGGTCAGGGCCCGTTCACATGTATGCACCGGGTTCAGTGATACGTCCGGTGGCGCGATACAGAGTTGCGGGACGAAGGGCTCCGGTCAATGGTCCGGACCGAAAACGTCGGATGCGTTTCCGGCCAATCTCCACCCCGAGGACTGACTGACCGGTCAGTCGAGGCGGATCGCGCCATCAGGAATGCGGCGCGGCGCGTGATCGTTGACGATGGGAGTACCACCTGTCGACAACCTAAGGATCAAGAGGCTCGTGAGCAGCAAGGTCCCCCCGATCATCCTCAACAACGGCGTGGAGATGCCCCAGCTGGGCTACGGCGTGTGGCAGGTGCCGGACGACGAGGCCGAGCGGGCCGTCGCCACGGCACTGGAGGCCGGGTACCGCAGCATCGACACCGCGGCCATCTACGGCAACGAAGAGGGCACCGGCAAGGCGATCGCCGCCTCCGGCGTGCCGCGCGAGGACATCTTCGTCACCACCAAGCTCTGGAACAGCGACCATGGGTACGACGCCACACTGCGCGCCTTCGACGTGTCGCTTCGGAAGCTGGGTCTCGACTACCTCGACCTGTACCTGATCCACTGGCCGCTGCCGGCCCGTGGCACATACATCGATACCTACAAGGCGTTCGAGAGGCTGCTCGCCGACGGCCGGGTCCGGGCCATCGGCGTGTCCAACTTCCTTCCCGAGCACCTGGAGCGGCTGATCTCCGAGACCTCCGTCATCCCGGCGGTCAACCAGATCGAGCTGCACCCGCATCTGCAGCAGCACGCCGCCCGTGAGTTCCACGGCGAGCAGGGCATCGCGACCGAGGCCTGGTCGCCGCTCGGCCAGGGCAAGGGGCTGCTGGAGGTGCCGGCGATCGTCGCCATCGCACAGAAGCACGGCCGCACCCCCGCCCAGGTGGTGCTGCGCTGGCACATCCAGCTCGGCAACATCGTGATCCCGAAGTCCGTGACGCCGTCCCGGATCAAGGAGAACATCGAGGTCTTCGGCTTCAGCCTGGACGACGAGGACCTCGCGGCCATCAGCGCGCTCAACGAGGACCGGCGTCTGGGCCCCGACCCGGCCACCTTCGACATGGGCTGACTCCCGTCACCCTCGGCATGGGCTGACTCCCGTCGCCTTCGGCAGGGGCTGACGCCCACCGCGCACCACACGGCCGCGCGTCCCGTCCGCGCGGCGGGGCGGGCGGCCGTGTGCGGTTCGGGGGCGGCCACCCGACGCGCCTTACGCCTGACCTGCGGTGCAGCGGGTACCTCGGGCCGTATGGCGGTGCGCGCCCGATGCCAGTTCATGTGCCGGTGCCGCCCCCACGCGTCCGCGCGTCTTCGCGCTCAGTCGCCCCGTACGTCCGCGTGGATCACCTCGAACTCCTCCAGGGCGACCACCCCCACATGCGCCTTGGCCGCGCTCTCGCGGCGGATCGCCGCCTGTCCGGACCGGGACGCGGCGAGCGACACACGGTCGGCGAAGAGGACACCCGACATGCCACGGCCGCGTTCGCGGTCCAGGAAGAGGGCCGCGCCGGCGAAACCGGGCAGGACCTCCAGCCGGGGCAGCACGCCGGCGTGGAAGGTGTCGGCGGCGAGATCCGCGTCCGCCGGGTCGAACTCGAGCCGGGTGACCCGCAGCCCGCCGCCGGTGACGGGCCGGTGCGTGGGGTGGAAGACGGCGGCCTCGTAGTTCTCGACGGCGATCGTCCCCGCGAAGGGCTGCAGCAGCTCCGGCCGCCGGGCGCTCATCACCTCGTCGCTGTTGCGGCGCGCGTCCACGGACTCCCACCAGCTGACCGTGAGCAGTTTGCCGAGGTCACGGTCGACGAAGACACCCGCACCCCGATATCCGGGCCGCTCCTCCAGCAGGTCGTGCCCCCGCGTGTTCAGGGCCCCCACGGCCGTGCCCAGCTGCGCCGGATCGCCGGTCGCGTACACCGTGCGTACGAACATGCGCCTCGCCTCCCGGAGCGGTGACCCTGCCGATCGATTGCGGCAGACATATCCGGAAAAGTGGTCTTCTACAGTTTTGCCACCGTCTCAAATCACCGCAATACGCAGAGCATTTGCTAGCTCGCAACCCGAGGCTTGACGCGGACATGCACACGGGTCCACGGTGTACGGCACTGGTAAGGAAACTTTCCTAACAGAAGGGCCCCCACAGTGCGCCTTCGAACCCTGACCCTTGCCGCGGCCTCCGGGGCCGCCCTGCTCGCCGCCGGAACGCTGCCCTCACACGCGTCTCCCGGCTCGGCGACGCGGACCGCTCCGGCCTCCGCCCAGGAGGGCTCGGTCAGTGCGGCCGATCTGCTCGCCAAGGTGAAGTCGTGTTCGCAGATATCGAACGGCAAGTACAAGACCGACGACGAGACGTCGGCCACGGTCCCCGTGTGCGGCAAGAACGGCGCGGTGTTCTGGAAGGCCGACATGGACATCGACTGCGACGGCCAGCGCACCACCAACTGCAACGAGAACCGCGACCCCTGGTACCAGGACGACACCGCCTTCCACCAGTCCGACGGCAAGCCTCTGAAGGCGGAGTCGCTCCCGTACGTGGTGGTCCCCAGCTCCAGCAGCATCTGGAACTACTCCAGCGCCGGCATCAAGGGCGGCGGCGTGGTCGCGGTCATCTACAACGACAAGGTGGAGTACGCCGTCGTCGGCGACACCGGCCCCACGAAGATCATCGGTGAGGCGTCGTACGCCACCGCCAAGGCGCTCGGCATCGACCCGGACCCGGAGACCGGCGGCGCCGACTCGGGCGTGACCTACATCCTGTTCAAGAACTCCAAGGTCTCCCCCATCGAGAGCCACAGCGCCGCGGTCTCTCTCGGGGACCAGCTGGCCAAGCAGTTCCTCGCGAACAACTGACGGGCGACGTACGTCAGTTGGGCTGGCCCAGCGGGCGTACGACCACGGTGTTGACATCGACCCCGGCCGGCTGCCGGATCGTCCAGACCACCGAGTCGGCGATCTGGTCGGCGGTCAGCAGGTGTCCCGGCGGCAGGCTGCCGAGACCGTCCCAGAACGGGGTCTCCACCCGGCCGGGGGCGACCAGCGTCACACCGATCCCGAACTCCGTCACCTGGCGCCGGGTGTTCTCGGCGAGCCCCGTGACCGCCCACTTGGTGGCGCCGTAGAGGTTGCCCGGGGTGTTCACGAACCCGGCGACGCTGCCGACGAGGACGATCCGGCCGCGGGACTCCTTCAGCGCCTCGACGGAGGCCCGGATGAGCAGGGCCGGGCCGAGGACGTTGGTGAGCACCATCTCGGTCCAGCCGGCCGGGTCGCCTTCGGCGACGGTGTCGTGGGTGGCGAAGCCGGCGTTGGCCACGACGGTGTCCAGTCGACCGTATGCCTTGAGCGTACGGTCGACAGCGTCCTGTATGTCGTCGAACGCCGAGGCGTCACCGGCGACCGTCAGCAGTTCGTCGGGGTTCCCGAGCCCGTCGGCGAAGTCCCGCAGCCGGGCCTCCGTACGGCCGGTGACGGTGACCCGGTGACCGGCGTCCAGTAGTTGCCGGGCGACGGCGGCGCCGATGCCGGTGGCGCCGCCGGTGACGAGTGCGACCGGAGAGTCGTTCACGTGAGTCCCCCTGTGTGTCGGTGAGACCGGGAGTCCATCACTTGGAGCACTCTCCAAGTCAAGTGCCGTCGCAGGTACGGCGGTACGACCCCGACAGCAGGTAGCGGGGCCAGGTCGCGGGCCCGGCGCCGCCGTGCGCCCGGGTGCACACCGTGGCCGCCGTCCGCCGCGGATCCAACGGGCGGGCGCCCTCGGCCAGATGGGCCGTCGCGATACGCATCTCCCCGCCGTCGTGGCCGAAGCCGACGGCGAGCGCGCAGACGCGGTGCCGGCGGGTGTGTGCGGCGAGTTCGGCGATCAGCTCGTCACGGCCGCGGAAGTGCGCCCGGTCACCGGTGTCGAACCGGGCGAGCCCGGGGTACGGGCCGCTCTCGTCGTCCTCGGGCACGGGGGCGGCGGCGAGCTCGGCGGCGGCCGTGTGCCGGCGCCGCTCCCACTCCGCCACCTCGCCGCCGCACGGGGTGACGCAGGCCCGCAGCACGGGCAGGGTCGCCAGCCGTTCCCCGGCCGCGGCGGCGGACTGGGTGGGCCCGGAGCAGCCGGCCGGTGCCGCCATCGCACGGCAGGCCGGGGTGACCGCCTCCTCGCGCGGCCCGCGCAGGTCATGGGCGAACCGCTGCACCACCCCGGCCTCCGGATCCACCGGTTTCTCCCGCCGCCCCATGCACGCCTCCCCCGCCGACAGCGCCCCCGCCACGCTGACAACACCGGCCGGAAGAGCGTGGGGTGAGCCCGGCGAGAGCTGCGCGTCGCCGGTACGCCGTCCGGACCGGCCGGAGTGGCCCTGCCGCCCGGGGCCGGCCCCGCTGCGTGGTGGCGGCTGGTGGGCACATCGTCGGCTGTGTCCGGGGGACGGTGGACCGGCGGTTGAACGCGGTATGCAGTCGAGCAGGACGGAGGAATGCAGGACCTGGGGTCGCGGCCGGTCCCGCCCGGTCAGACCGGCCGTACCGCGCGGTGCACCGTGTGGGCCGCCAGTACGAACACGTCGGGGCGCCGGTGGACGCTGCCGGGGTCGGCAGGGTCGAGGAGACGGTCGAGGGTGGCCCGGTCCTCGGCGTCCAAGGCGTCGGCGTGGATGTCCCGGGTGCGGGTCAGCCACGCGGCGACGAAGGCGCGGGTCCGGTCCGGCACGGGGGCGGGGATGTCGAGGAGGAAACTGCGGGTGCCGGTGTGCTTCAGGCCGGCCGCGGTCAGCAGGGCGGGCCAGTCCTCGGTCTCGGTGACCGCGCCGGGCAGCTCGGCGCGCATCCGCGCGAAGCGGTCCTCCTGGGCCGCGTCGAGGCGGGCCTGCAGTCCGGGGCGGCCGAAGCCGATCTCACGGGGCAGATAACGGGCGTGCAGGCCGCCCTCCAGGATGGCCAGCGTGCCACCGGGGGCGAGCCGGGCGGCGAACGCGGCGAGCGCGGCCCTCTGGTCGCCGAGGTGGTGCAGACTGCGGCTGGCCCACAGCAGGTCCACCGGATAGTCCAACTCAGCGAGAGACTCCGGCAGTTCACCGACGAGAGTGTCGAAGCGGTCGCCGACGCCCTGGCGGACGGCCCGGCTCCGGGCACACTCCAGAAGCGGTTCGGAGGCGTCGGCGGCGACCACCCGCGCGCCGGGGAACGTCTCCGCCATCAGGCAGGCGATCACTCCGGGCCCGCTGCCCGCGTCCACGATCAGCCCGGGCTCGGTCACTTCCTGGCCCAGCCAGGCCAGGGCGCGCGCGTACGCCGGGGAGCACACCTCGGCCTCCGCCTCCAGCAGCGCCGCCATCGTGGCCCAGTCGACGTCGCCGCCGTGGGTGTGACCATGGCCGTGCTGTGTGGGGTGCCCGTGGTGGGCCTGGTGGTCGTGTGCCATGTCGCTCAGCCTCTCGCTCGGATGCGGCCAGAGTGCGACGACGCACGGGCAGATGCCACTTTCGTTGCCGGTGCCGCAAAAAAGGTGCCGGTGCGGCAAAAAACCAGGTGTGCCGGAGCGGACACGGCGCCAGCATGGGGCTCCGTGGACGGTGAACTGGTGCAGCGCTTCCTCGACGACGGCTTCGTGAAGATCGACGGTGCGGTCCCGGCCCCTGTCGCCGCGGACTGCGCCCGGCTGCTGTGGCGGGAAACCGGTTACGACCCGGATGATCCCGGCACCTGGAAGGATCCCGTGGTGTGGGTCGGGGGCATGGCCCAGGAGCCGTTCGACGCGGCGGTCAACTCACCTGTGCTGCACGAGGCGTTCGATCTGCTCGTCGGCGAGGGCCGATGGGCGCCGCGCCGTTCGCTGGGCACGTTCCCGCTCCGCTTCCCGCACACCGAGGAACCGGACGACGCCGGCTGGCACATCGAGGGCAGCTATCTCCCCGACGGCCAGAGCTGGTACTTCGCCAACCTGCGCTCGCGGGACCGCGCCCTGCTGATGCTGTTCCTGTTCAGCGAGGTCACCGAGGCCGACGCCCCGACGCGGATCCGGGTCGGCTCGCACCTGGACGTACCGCCGCTGCTGAAGCCGTACGGCGAGGCGGGGGCGTCCATCCTGGAGCTCGGCCCCCGGCTGGACCGGGCCACCGCCCACCGCCCGCTCGCCCACGCCACCGGCCGCACCGGTGACGTCTACCTCTGCCATCCGTTCCTGGTGCACGCGGCCCAGCCGCACCACGGCACCCGCCCGCGTTTCATGGCGCAGCCGCCGCTGTCTCCGGCGGTGCCGCTGGAGCTGCAGCGGCCGGGCGGCGGTTATTCGCCGGTGGAGCGCGCGATCCGCCGGGGTCTCGGAGCCGAACCCGGCCTCGGGACGGCGCGGGTCCGGCGGTGACGGCGAACGTTGCCGCTCAGCCGGCCATGGGGTCGCCGTCCCCCGCCGTCACCCCCGCCATCGGCTTCCGGAACGCGCGCACCGCGAACACCGGGTCCGGGCGGGGGCGGTCCTGGTCCGGGAGGCGGGACAGGCGGGCGGCGAACTCCTCGGTGCGCGGCTCGCCCGGGGGCAGCAGGGTGAACCAGCCGCGGCGCAGGTCGGCGATGGTGGCGCGAGGGCTGCGGCCCTGGCCGACGCCGGGGAACGCGGTGTCGCCGGCCGGCCGGAGCCCGTGCCGGACGGCGTGCGCGGTGACGGTGGCGGCGGCGTCCCGCGCGGGGCGGCGCGGACGGGCGGCGAGGACGGCGTCGATGTCGCTGCCGACGTCGTGCGCCGCGGCCTTGTCGACGGTGGTGACGTAGACCCCGCCGGGCCGCAGCACCCGGGCGCACTCGGCGACGATCGCGCGGACGTCCTCGGCGTCCTGCAGCAGGTGCAGCAGCCAGATGCTGGTGACCGCGTGGAAGGCACCGGTGTAAAACGGCAGCCGACGGCTGTCGGCCCGTACGATCGCGCCCGGCAGCCGCGCACCCGCCCTGCGCACCATGGCGGCGGTGAGGTCGGCTCCCGTCACCCGCAGCCCGGGACGGCCGGCGGCCAGCCGGCGGGTGACGATGCCCGTCCCGCAGGCCACGTCGAGGAGTCTGCCCGGTCCCCCGGGGATCAGGCCGAGCACCGCCTGCGTGGCCGCCGCGGCGCGGGCCTCGCCGCCCCGGGACGCGTCATAGGCGTCGGCTTCCTTGTCGTAGTCGAGCACGCCCCTCAGTGTGCGTGGTGCCCTGGGGCGAGGTCCTCCACCCTGCGGGCGAGCGCGAAGTCGTTCGCGGTGAGTGCGCCGCCCGCGCTGTGTGTGTGGACGCTGAGGGAGACGGTGTTGTAGCCGAGGGTGAGGTCGGAGTGGTGGTCCAGCTCGTCCTGCACGGCGGCGATGTGCATGACCAGCGCCGCCGCCGCGACATGTGAGCCGAGGCGGTAGGAGCGGGTGAGTCGGCCGGCGTCGTCCACCGACCAGCCGGGCAGCTCGGCGAGCCGGTCCTCGATCTCCTTCTGCGACAGCGGTTCGACGGCCATGGCCGGGTCTCCCTTCGAGGCGGGCACACGGGGTACGGGTTCAGCCTGCCACGTCAGCCCTGTGCGCACTCCGCCGCGAGGTCGTCGGCGAGTGCGGCGATCCGGTCCCGGCCCTCCACCCGGGCCACCCAGGCGTGCGGCAGGCCGGTGTCGCCGTGGCGCGCGCCGAGCAGGTTGCCGCAGATCGAGCCGGTGGAGTCGCTGTCACCCGAGTGGTTGACGGCCAGCGGCAGGGCCTGCCCGGCAGCGGGCTCGGCGAGCGCGCAGTAGACGCCGATGGCGAGGGCCTCCTCGGCGACCCAGCCCGCGCCGAGGGACTCCACCTTCTCGGCCGTCGGCGTCCCGTCGGCGGCGAGGTCCAGGGCGGCACGCAGGGCGGCCGTGGTCTCCGTGTGGCCGGGGTACCGCTCAAGAAGCCGCAGCGTGCGCAGTACGGCGCCCTCCAGGGACTCCCCGGCGACCAGGTGCGCCACGATCGCGGCGAGCGCGCCCGCCGCGTAGTAACCGGTGGGGTGGCCGTGGGTGATCTGGGCGCCGCGCGCGGCCATGGCGAAGGCCTCATCGGCGGGGCCGACCAGGCCGAAGGGGGCCGAGCGCATCACCGTGCCGCAGCCCTTGGAGTCGGGGTTGACCTCGCCCGGTGTGCCGTCCAGCGGAAGCGCGGGGTCGGGTGCGTACATCTGGGCCACGCCGGACAGGCAGGCGTTGCCGGGGGCCCGGCGGGCGAACAGCCAGGCCTCGGTGACCAGGCCGCCGGCCGGTGCGCCGGGCAGCTCCGGTGCCGGCCGCTCGGGGCCGGGCTTCGACTGGGTCTCCAGCCAGCGCTCGTACGCCTGACGCAGCAGCAGCGGCCAGGCGCCGCCGATGCCCTTCTCGCGCTGCCGTGCGTGCGCCTGGATCAGGGCCTCCACGGTGAACAGGGTCATCTGGGTGTCGTCGCTGATCAGGCCGATCGCGCCGTAAGCTCCGGGTACGAAACCGGTTACGCCGCGCGGACCGTGGGCGGCGCGGATCCGGTCCAGGGAGGCGAACTCCACGGGGTAGCCGAGCGCGTCACCGACCGCGCCGCCGAGGAGACAGCCGCGGACCCTGGCCCGGTAGACGGCCGCGGCCTGAAGGGACGCCTGGGGGGACGAGGTCCGCCACGGTTTCGACCACGGCTCGTTCGTGCGCAACGGAAGCAACTCCTCAGCAACTCCTCGACTACGGTCGGGCGTATGACCATTGTCGCTTCCGGTCCCTCCGCGTCCTCCACCGCCCCCGCCGCCGACAAGGGCGTCGGCCCGCTGCTGCGCGCCTGGCGGGAGCGGTGCCGGATCTCCCAGCTGGAGCTGGCGCTGCGCGCCGATTCCTCGGCCCGGCACATCAGCTTCATCGAGACCGGCCGGTCGCGGCCGAGCGAGGAGATGGTGCTGCGGCTCGCCGAACATCTCGACGTGCCGGTGCGGGAGCGCAACGCGCTGCTGCTGGCGGCCGGTTACGCACCGCACTATCCGGAGACCCCGCTGGGCGACCCGGCGCTGGACGCGCTGCGCGACGGCATGGAACGCCTCATCCAGGGCTACGAGCCCTATCCGGCGCTGGTGGTCGACGCCGGTTACACGGTCGTCGCGGCGAACCGGGGCATCATGATGCTGCTGGACGGCGTGCCGGAGACACTGCTGTCGCCGCCGAACGCGATGCGGCTGACCCTGCATCCGGAGGGTCTCGCACCGCGCATCCGCAATCTGCGCGAGTGGCGCGGGCATCTGCTGGCGCAGATGGAGCGGCAGATCGCCCTGCAGCGCTCGGCCCAACTGCGCGCCCTGTACGACGAGGTGGCCGTCTACCCCGTCCCGGAGGACGCGCCGGGCGACGAACCGGCGGAGCCCGTCCCGTACTTCGCGCTGCCGCTGATCATCGAGCACGACGGCCGGGTCCTGTCGTTCGTGTCGTCGATCTCCACGTTCAACACGCCGATGGACGTCACGGTCGCCGAGCTGGCCATCGAGACGTTCCTGCCGGCGGACCCGGCGACCACCAAGTACCTGCAAGCGCTGGCCATTTGACTGCTCCGGCCGCCCGGATCCCCCTCGGACTCGTGTGCGAGAGGGGATCACATGGCAGACTGCCCGGGTACTTCGGCGCGTAGGGGAGGGCGTGGCGTGAGTGAGCGGCGGGCTGCGCCCACCGTGGGGCAGGTGGTGCTCGGTAAACGGTTGCAGGAACTGCGCGAGGCGTCGGGTCTCAGCCGGGAGGAGGCCGCCAAGGTCCTCAGGGTGGCGTCGGCGACCGTACGGCGGATGGAGATGGCCGAGGTCTCGCTGAAGATCCCCTACGTGCAGGTGCTGCTGGACACCTACGGGGTGCCCGAGGAGGAGGCGGCCGCGTTCGTGCGGCTGGCCGAGGAGGCGAACCAGCCGGGCTGGTGGCAGCGGTTCCACGACGTGCTCCCGGACTGGTTCAGCCTGTACGTCAGCCTGGAGAGCGCCGCTCGGATCATCCGCTCCTACGAGCCGCACTTCATCCCCGGTCTGCTGCAGACCGAGGACTACGCGCGGGCGGTGCTGGAGGCCGGGACGATCGGGCAGACCTCGCCCGAGAGCGTGGAACGGCATGTGTCGCTGCGTATGGAACGGCAGCGGCTGCTGGAGCGGGACGACCCGCCCCACCTGTGGGTGATCATGGACGAGACGGTGCTGCGCCGCCCGGTGAGCATGCGCGGCGAGGTGATGCGCGGCCAGCTGGACCGGCTGCTGGAGTACGCCGAGCGGGACCGGGTCACCCTCCAGGTCGCCGAGTTCGCGGCGGGCCCGCATCCGGGGACGTACGCGCCGTTCACACTCTTCCGGTTCGCCGAGCCGGAACTGCCGGACATGGTGTTCACCGAGTACCTCACCGGCGCCCTGTACCTGGACTCCCGCCGCGAGGTGGCCGCGCATCTGGAGGTGCTGGACCACATGACGGCCCGCGCCGCGTCGGCACAGCGCACCCAGACCCTGCTGCGGGAGTTCCGCACGACCTTGTGACGCCCTGTCCGGACCGATCCCTGGGGGAACAGCCGTATGACCGCACGCGATGCCACGCCCACACCGATCGACACGAGCCGTCCGCATCCGGCCCGGGTGTACGACTGGTGGCTGGGCGGCAAGGACAACTACCCGGTGGACGAGGAACTGGCGCGGAAGATCCTCGCCGTGGACGGCACGGTGGTGCGCGGGGCGCGCGCCAACCGCCGGTTCATGCACCGGGCCGTCCGCACGGCGGCCGAGGCGGGGGTACGGCAGTTCCTCGACATCGGGGCCGGTATCCCTACCGAGCCCAACCTGCACCAGGTCGCCCAGGGCGTGGCCCCGGAGTCCAGGGTGGTGTACGCGGACAACGACCCCATCGTGCTCCGGCACGCCGAGGCCTTGCTGCAGAGTTCCGCCGAGGGCGGCACGGACTACATCCACGCCGATGTCCGCGATCCCGACACCATCCTGCGGCTGGCGGGCGAGTCCCTGGACTTCGGCCGCCCGGTCTCGCTGTCCCTGGTGGCACTCACGCACTACCTGGGTGACCAGGAGGACGATGTGTTCGGGCTGGTCAAGCGGTACGTCGACGAGCTCGCCCCGGGCAGCTTCCTGATCCTCACCCAGGTCACCCAGGACCTCAGCCCCGAGGGAGTGGCAGCAGCGGCCGAGCTGTTCCGCAGGAGCGGCACGCCCTTCCACCCCCGCGCACTCACCGAGTTCTCCCGTTTCTTCGACGGCCTGGAACTGCTCGGCCCCGGCGTCATCCCGGTGTACGGCTGGCGCCCGGAACCGGTGGACGTGACCGCCCAGGCGGAGGGGGTCGTGCCGGTGTATGCGGGGGTGGCGGTCAAGCGCTGACCCACACGGGTCTGTATCCGGCCGTACGTCGTCCACCGCGCCCGCGATCCACGGCAGTTGGGCCTGCGGCCGGCAACGGCTGGGTGGTTGAGTGCTCCGGTAGCATCGGTCGCCGCGAGCGGACGGCGCCATCGATGAGCACGGCGGGGGAATGCGGGCATGGTGAAGCGGTTCGTGGTCGCACCGCGCGGGCGGTGGGGCACCTATCCGGACATCGGGTCCGCGCTGCGGGCGGCCGCAGGCCGGCGCGGCCCGGTGCGGGTGGAGATCGAGCCCGGACATTACCCGGAGTTCCTGACCGTACGGGGCGAGGTCGAGCTCGTCGCGCGCGGTGAACCCGGCTCCGTGGTGGTGAACCCGGCCCGGGGCACCGTGCTGGAGGCCGCGGGGTCGGTGGTGGTGCGTGGTCTGGAGCTGGTCGGGCGGGACGCGGACGTCGTCGACCTGCACGCGGGCACCCTCGTACTGGACCGGGTGGCGGTCCGGGCGCACGGCGGCGTCTGTCTGCACGCCCGGCGGGACACGGCTGCCACTCTGACCGACAGCGAATTCCGGTACGGGCGGGTGCTGTTCACCGGGGCGACGGGGAGCGTGGAACGGTGCCGGTTCACCGACGCCGCCGACAACGCGGTCGCGGTGATCGAGAGCGGCCGAGTCGCTCTCCGCGACAGCCGGTTCACCGGCAGCCAGATCCACGGAGTGCGGGTCAGTGACGCCCGGGCCGAGCTCGCGGGATGCGAGCTGTCCGGTACCGGACAGGCGGCCGTGTCCGCGGACACACGGGCGGAGCTGACCGTCACGGACTGCGTGATCAGCGCCGTTCAGGCCGAGGGCGTGTTGTTCACCGGGCAGTCCCGGGGCCTGATGCAGGGCTGCCGGGTGAGCGACGCCGAGCACGGGGTCGCGGCGACGGCCGGCAGCGATCCCGTCGTCCGCGACTGTGTGTTCACCGACTGCCGGGACACGGGCATCAACGTCGCGGACGCGGGCCTGGGGACGTTCGAGGACTGCGAGGTGGTCGACGCCCGGACGGTGTCGGTGTTCGTGACGGGGGGCGGCGCGCCGGCGGTGTCGGGCTGCCGGATCGTGGGAGGCAACGTCGGTGTCGCGGTCGTCGGCAAGTCCCGGGGGCGCTTTAGCCGGATCGACGTCGAGAACCTGCCGAGCGTCGCGCTGCGGGTGCGGGAGGGATCCTCGGCCGTCTTCGAGGACGTGCGGGTCGAGCACTGCACGGCAGGCCTGGAGACACAGGGCGACGCCGGTACCACGGCCGAGGTGACCGGCGGGCGGTTCCATGACTGCACCATGGGGTCCGTGGCCGCGGGCGGCCAGTCGCGGGTCACGGTCAGGGGGGTGACCGCGCGGCGCGGGGTCGTGGGTTTCGCCGCCGTCGAGGAGTCCACGCTGCGGGTCCAGGACTGCGAGGTCGCCGAGATGGGCATGGGCGTCCTCGCCATCGGCCGATCGACCTTGTTCGCCCGGAACCTGTCTGTCACCGGCCCGGACGGACCCGGCCTCGGCTCCACGGACTCCGCGTACCTGGACGTCGCCGGGACCCGGTTCACCGACTGCGGCCGGGTGGCCGTGTCGGTGCAGGGGACGAGCGGCGGCCGGCTGGTGGACTGCTCCGTGACGGGCGCGCCGGGGGGCATGGCCGTCCAGCACAACGGCCGCGTCGACCTGGTCTCGCTCGACTCCTCGCTGCGTGTCGCCGAGCAGTTCTCCGAGCCGGCCGCTCCCCCGCCGGCGACCGTCGTCAACAACTACAACGCCCCGGTCTTCACCGGCGCGATCACGCACTCCCAGGTCGCCTTCGGCAACACCCACGTCATCCAGCAGCAGACCACACAGGACGGAGCCGGCTCATGATCGACCCGCAGCAGCAGGACGCCCACGGCGGTCCGCAGTTCCACGGACCGGTCTCGGGCAGCCAGATCGCCTGGGGCAACCAGACCGTCACCCAGAACCAGCGGAACGACACCGCGGCCGCACCCGATGTCGAGGCGCTCGCCCGGCTCGTGGGCGAGCTGGTGCGTCAGCTGCCGCACGCGGGCCTCGCGGAGCAGGACCGGGTGGACGCCGAGGCCGCGGCCGGGGAGGTGCTCGCGGAGGTCACCGGGCCCGGGACACCCGAGCCGGGTCGGCTGAGGCGGGTGCTGAACGGCCTCAAGGGGGCGCTGGCCCCGGTCGCCATGGGTGCCGCGGCCGGGGTGGAGGCGGGCGCGCAGGAGTGGGCACACGAGGCGATCAGAAACCTGACCGCGCTCATGTGAACCCCGGGACGCCCCCTGCGAGCCGGTATCAGCCCCAGGCGCCCCCGGCCGGGCGGTGTCAGGCGGCTCCGCCCTTGCTGTCGTGCTCGTCGTCCACGATCTCCGCGTCGACCACGCCGTCCGCGTCGGCCGTGTTCTCCGTGCTCGCGCCCTCCTGTGCGGTCTGGCCGCCGGCGGAGGCGTACATGGCCTGCCCCATCTTCTGGCTGACGGTGGCGAGTTTCTCCACGCCGGTGCGCAGGGCGGTGGTGTCGGCGTTCTGCTCCAGCAGGGTCTTCAGTTCCGCCGCGGCCGTCTCGACCTCGCCGCGCGTGTCGGCGGGGATGCGGTCCCGGTTGTCGCGCAGGAAATTCTCGGTCTGGTAGACGAGTTGCTCGGCCTGGTTGCGGGTCTCGGCGACCTCGCGGCGTTTGCGGTCCTCCTCGGCGTACTGTTCGGCCTCCCGCATCATGCGGTCGATGTCGTCCTTCGGAAGCGCCGAACCGCCGGTGACCGTCATCTTCTGCTCGCGTCCCGTCGCCAGGTCCTTCGCCGAGACGTGCATGATCCCGTTGGCGTCGATGTCGAAGGCCACCTCGATCTGCGGGACGCCGCGCGGGGCGGGCGGCAGCCCGGTGAGGTCGAAGACGCCGAGCTTCTTGTTGTAGGCGGCGATCTCGCGTTCGCCCTGGTAGACCTGGATGCCGACCGAGGGCTGGTTGTCGGTGGCGGTGGTGAAGATCTCCGAACGGCGCGTCGGGATCGTGGTGTTGCGTTCGATCAGCTTGGTCATGATGCCGCCCTTGGTCTCGATGCCCAGGGACAGCGGGGTGACGTCGAGCAGCAGCACGTCCTTGACGTCGCCGCGCAGGACACCGGCCTGGAGGGCAGCGCCGACGGCGACCACCTCGTCGGGGTTGACGCCCTTGTGCGGGTCCTTGCCGGTGAGATCACGGACCAGGTCGGTGACGGCGGGCATCCGGGTGGAGCCGCCGACGAGGATGACGTGGTCGATCGCGGACAGCTGGATCCCTGCGTCCTGGACGGCCTGGTGGAACGGCTTCTTGCAGCGGTCGAGCAAGTCGGCGCTCAGCTCCTGGAACTGAGCACGCGTCAGTTTCTCCTCCAGGTGCAGCGGGCCCTCGGCGGAGGCGGTGATGTAGGGCAGGTTGATCGAGGTCTCCGAGGACGACGACAGCTCGATCTTGGCCTTCTCGGCGGCCTCGCGCAGCCGCTGCACCGCCATCTTGTCGGCGCCGAGGTCGATGCCGTAACTCCCCTTGAACCGCTTCACCAGGTGCTCGACGATCCGCTGGTCCCAGTCGTCGCCGCCGAGGTGGGTGTCGCCGTTGGTGGCCTTCACCTCGATGACGCCGTCGCCGATCTCCAGCAGGGACACGTCGAAGGTGCCGCCGCCGAGGTCGAACACCAGGACCGTCTGTTCGTCGCCCCGGTCCAGGCCGTAGGCGAGGGCGGCGGCGGTCGGCTCGTTGATGATCCTGAGCACCTTCAGGCCGGCGATCTCGCCTGCCTCCTTGGTGGCCTGCCGCTGGGCGTCGTCGAAGTACGCCGGCACGGTGATCACCGCGTCCGTGACGTCCTCGCCGAGGTAGGCCTCCGCGTCCCGCTTCAGTTTCTGCAGCACCCGCGCGGACAGCTCCTGCGCACGCAGGCGGCTGCCGTCGACGGAGCCCTGCTCGGGGAAGCGCCAGGAAGCGTCTCCCATGTGCCGTTTCACCGAGCGGGCGGTGCGCTCCACGTTGGTCACGGCCTGCCGCTTGGCGACCTCGCCGACCAGCACCTCCCCGTTCTTCGCGAACGCCACCACGGAGGGTGTGGTGCGCGCACCCTCCGCGTTGGTGACGACGGTGGGCTCGCCGCCCTCCAGGACGGCCACCACCGAGTTCGTCGTCCCGAGATCGATCCCGACCGCACGTGCCATGGTCCGTCCCCTTCCGCCCGGGCGCCGCCGCACTCCCAGCACAGGACGTGCCCGCGGCGCTGTCAATGGCCGGGTACCCGGACACGGCGATGCCGCGCCCCTGGAGCGGGACGCGGCATCGAGGGCCGTACGGGCGTCAGGCCAGCTCGGCCGTCAGGGTGATGGTCGTACCGGCCAGGGCCTGGCTGACCGGGCAGTTCTTCTTGGCGTCCTCGGCGGCGGAGGCGAAGCCCTCCGCGTCCAGGCCCGGCACCTCGCCGCGCACGGTGAGGTGGATGCCGGTGATGCCCTCGCCCGGCTGGAAGGTCACGTCGGCCTTGGTCTGCAGCCGGGTGGGCGGGGTGCCGGCGCCGGTCAGACCATGCGAGAGGGCCATGGAGAAGCAGCTGGAGTGGGCGGCGGCGATCAGCTCCTCGGGGCTGGTCTTGCCGTTCGCCTGCTCGGCGCGCGACGGCCACGACACCGGCTGCTCGCCGATGCCGGAGGAGTCGAACGTGACGACGCCGTGCCCCTGGAGCAGGTTGCCTTCCCAGACGGTGTGCGCGGTGCGCGTGGTGGCCACGATGGTTCCTTTCGCGTCGGGTCCCGTGACGTGAGATCCCGTTACGGGGGGTTTCCGTGCTCCTATCCGATCACATCCGGGCTCATCGCACTCTGAAGACCGGCCCACGCGGCGTGAACGGGAGGTGACTTCCCTGCGGGATCAGATATGCGTGCTCACGGCGCACCCGCAGTACGTCGCACCAGCCGTCGGTGATCACCAGCACCGGTGCCGCGGGCGGGAAGTCCTCGGCCCGGTGCAGCAGGTCGATGCCGGGCTGCAGGACCGTACCGCCGCGCCCGTGCACCCGGACCCGGCCCGCGATCTCGGTGACCGGGAGATAGCCGGCGTCGTGCGGGGCTGCGTCGCAGAACACCACCCGGGCGGCCGGTACGTCCCGGGCCTCGGCGTAGGAGGCGATCGCGCCGAGCGCCTTGCCGAGCAGGGTGCGGTTCATCGAGCCGGAGGTGTCGAGGACGACCCCGAAGGTGCAGCGCGCGACCCCCTCGGGCGGGAACCAGCGGCCCGCACGCGGGATGTCGGGGGTGGAGGCCTGGCGGCGCGCCGGGCGGGCGAAGGACCGTACGGGCTCCGGGCGGGGCACGAACTCGTCGAACCACCGGGCGAGTTGCGCGTCCCAGGGCAGCGGCGGATGGCTGAGCGCGCGGATCTCCTCGACCAGGCCGCCGGGCAGGAAGCCGCGCTCCTGCGCCTGGTGCAGGTCGAGGCCGCGGCCGAGTCCGCGCCGGTAGAACTCGTCCAGGTTGACGTAAGGGCCGGGCGGGCCCAGCGGGGCGCCGAGGACGTCGCCGGTGCCCTTGCCGCGCAGGGTGGCCAGGCGGCGGACGCGGCGCAGGTCGCCGGCGATGCGGTCGTAGACCTCCTCGGCGGACAGGCCGGCGAGCTCCGGGTCGTGCAGCAGGCCCTCCGGCATGGTGCCGACCTGCATCTCGACCAGCCAGCCGTTGATGACGTAGTCGCAGGCGACGTTGAACAGGTAGGGGTCGCGGGGGCCGCAGCGGTCGCCGTGGCGGAGGGCGGCGTGCAGCATCTCGTGGGCGAGGACGAACCGCCACTCCTCGGCGTCGAAGGTGCGCAGCGGGTTGATGTAGATCTCGCCGGCCTCGGGGTCGACGGCGGCGATCTGGATGCCGTGGGCGCGGGCCAGTTCGGCGTCGGCGACCAGTTTGATGCCGGCGGCGATGCCGCCGAGCAGCGGGTAGGAGGAGACGAACCAGCTCAGGGCCCGCTCCCACGGGCGCTGCGGGAGCCGCGCGCCGTCGAGCGAGTCCCGGCGGCCGCCGGCCATGTCCATCGCGGCGGACACGGTCCGGGTCAGCGCGGTGGCGAAGGCCAGCTGCCGGTCCGGGACGGGGCCCTGCCAGGCATGCCATTCGGTGAGCACCTGGTCGGGTGCGCCGCCGGCGGTACCGCAGCGCTCGTAGGCGGGCGGCAGGCCGTGGGCCCGCCAGCGCGCGGCGAGCCGTTCCTCGTCTCCGTCGGGATAGCTGGTGGGCAGGTCCTCGGGGGTGGTGCCGACGGGGAAACCGAGCAGAAAACGGTTCACGACGACACAGCGGGCGGCCAGGTCGTAGCGGTCGGGCTGCTCGCGCCGGCCCTTGGCGGCCGGGAGGTGCCCGAAGCCGAGGTGGAGCGCGGCGTGGGCGAGGGCCCGGGCCCAGGCGCCGGGGTCGGCGACCCGGTCGGGGTGCGCGTGCACGGTGGCATCGGAGTCCACGACGAGCAGGCCCTCGCGCGGGGCGAAGGTGCAGGTCTCGCTGCGGCAGGTGCCGAAGTCGACAGCGGCGAGGGCGGGGTTGGCGCGCAGCAGCCGCATGCCCTCGGCGAACGCCTCACCGGCCAGGTCGCGCTTCCTCTTCTGTTCCGTCTTCTTCTGTTCCGTCTTCTTCGGCCCGGTGCGGCTCACCGTCGGGCCTCCACCAGGCGGGGCATGTCGCGGGCGGCCTCGACCAGGAACCAGGAGGGCAGCACGGGGTTGCCGTCGGCGTCGGAGGCGATGACGGTCTGGGCGACCTCCACGGAGATCTCGGCGAGCTGCACCAGCAGCGACTTGGCCCGGTAGGCGATCTGCCGGCCGTTCGCCGACATGTGCTCCTTGCTTGCGGGCAGCTCCTTGACGAGCCGGCCGCGGAACGACTCGGCGAGGTAGTACAGCAGGTCCCGGTCCTGCATGCGGTGCGGCCAGCGGGCGTCGCCCCTGAGGACCGCCTCGATCCCGAACCGGCTGCGCACGACCTTGACGTAACCGCAGAACGCGGTCGCGTGCGCGGGCGTGAGCGTGCCGTGCGCCAGGACGGTCAGGGTCGGCTCGTCCAGATCGGCACCGAAGGAGTGCAGGGCGTCGGAGAGCATGTGCCAGGAACGGGGCGTGGAGAACGGTTCCTCGGTTTTCGGCGGCTTGGACCACAGGTGGTCCGGCCGGTCGGTGAGGTGATCGAGGATCCACGGGTGGATGCCGTGGCCGGCGGCCCAGGCCAGCCAGTCCGTGGCGGAGACCGCCAGATGGACATGGGCGAGCCGGTTGACAAGGGCGGAGGCCAGCGGACGGGCGAGCGCGTTGTCGGTGGCCCGGTTCCCGGCACCGATGACGATGGACCCCGCGGGCAGCTCGTAGTTCCCGATGCGGCGGTCGAGGATCAGCGAGTAGAACGCCTTCTGCACATCCGGGGTGGCCGCGTTCAGCTCGTCCAGGAACAGACAGTACGGCTCGTCCCGGGCGATCGTCTCCGGCGGGCAGAACACCGACCGTCCGTCGCGGATCTGCGGCACGCCGATCAGGTCCTCGGGGGCGAGCTGCGTACCGAGCAGGCTCACGCACTCGAGGCCCAGCGAGTCGGCGAACTCCCGCACCAGGGACGACTTTCCGATGCCGGGGGCGCCCCAGAGGAACACGGGCCGGACGGTGGCGAGGCCGAGGAGGAGTTCGGGGACGCGGGCGGGAGTGACGGTGACGGCAGCCTGCAACGCTGGGCATCCTTGTGGGTGTTCGAGTGCTCTACGACTCGAACAGTCTGGGTGTAGGGCGGTGCGGGCGCAGCCGATTTTCAGGCGGCCCGCTCGTCGTCGGTGTCGTCGGTGCCGGTGTCGTCGGTCAGCGGGACCTGGGGGCCGTTCAGCTCGCCCAGCCAGCGGCGCAGTACCTCGTGCACCTGCTCGGCGCCGGTCAGTTCCGCCTCGCCGTCGGCCGGTGCGGACAACTCCAGCGGCGAGAGCAGGAACGGGCGGGACTGGGCGCCGCCGAGGCCGCCGTGGGAGCCGATCTGTTCCTCGAAGGCGAGGACCTCGCCGTCGGCGGGGTCGAGGGCGGAGTTCACCATGATGTCGGCGGTGTGCGGGAAGGAGTGGGTACGGCGGACGGCGTCGGCGGCGCCGGGACCGAACCGGGCCAGCGGGCCGGGCTGGTCGTCGAGCCTGGCCAGCGGGATCTCGGCGCCGTGGGCACCCAGCACCACGCCGCCGTGCTCCGCGCTGCGCACCAGCAGGAAGCCGATGCCGGGGTGGTTGGCGAGGGTGGTGAGCAGGGCGGGGTGGCGGGCGTCGATCTCCTCCTTGGTCATGCGGTGCGGGACGTCCGGGAAGGACACCAGACCGAGGTTGCCGGAGGCCAGCACGATCGGCTCGGAGCCGGGGGCGGTGTGGTGCTGCTCGCTCTTCTCCTCCACGGGCCGGCGCAGCGCGGCCCGGACGGCGGCACGGGCCTCGGCACCGCTGTGCGTGTGTTCGGCCCGGCGCGGCACGTGCAGCCCGCAGCCGGCCCGGACCAGGTCGCCGAGGGTGAGTCCGTAGCGGGAGCGGAAGGTCTCGCCGGGGCTCTGCCCGTGGTCGGACAGGACGACGATGCGGTACGGGCGGGGCGCGTGCTCGGCGACCCGCTGGAGGAGGGCGAGGGAGCGGTCGAGGCGCTGCAGGACCTTCTCGGCGTCCCGGCTGCACGGACCGGAGTGGTGGGCGACCTCGTCGTAGGCGACTAGATCGGCGTAGACGGCCGTGCGCCCGGCGAGCATGTCGCCCATCACCGCCGCGACGACGACGTCCCGTTCGACGACGGTGGCGAACGCGCGGACGAGCGGGTAGAGACCGCCGCGGCTCACCCGGGGGCGCTGCCTCCGCATCCGGGCGCGGGTGGACTGGCCGATCTCGCGGACCACCTCGGCGACGAAGGACAGGGCGGTGCGGACGGCGCCCGCGGGGTCGGAGAAGTAGGCGAAGTAACCGGCGCGGGAACGGTTCTCCCGGCTGCGTCGGCGGGCCGCGATGGACAGCACGAGGGCCTGTTCACCGGCGCCGCCGCTGAAGAGGTTGCCACGGCTGGCACCGTCCACGCTGAGCAGTCCACCGTCGTGTGTATGCCGTATGGCGCGGCGCTGCAGCTCGGCGGCGCTCGTCGGTCGATTGCACACCATCACCTCCCCGCGGTCCTTCTCGTACCAGCGGAAGGCCGGCACGTCGAAGGTACTGCCGTGGAGAATGCCGAGCTGGCTGGCACCGGTCTGGCTGGACCAGTCGGTGCGCCAGGGGGCGAGGCGGTGGGTCGACTGCGGGCCGTCGCCGGTAGACCGTATACCGTCGCGAGTTCGCCACGGCGCGTCGGCCGTCGCCTGTATACCGTCCACCCGCTGCACGTCGCCGGCCTGTTGGCTCCCGTCACGGGCTCGCCACGGGCCATCGCCGGTAGACCGTATGCCGCCGCCGTCGCCGTCGCCGTCGCCGTCGCCGGTCGGCTGTATACCGTCGCCCATCCCCAGCCACCGCGCGACCGTAGGCATCAGCCCCTTCCGGACCGCATCGACGAGGACGCCATGGCCGACGCCGTCGAGCTGGACGAAGACCAGGCCGGGGGTGCTGGGGCAGGGCGGGTCGGATCTGCGGCGGCGGGCGGCGAGGCGGTGCAGGCGGCGCCGGTAGGTCTCGTCGTCGCGGACGGCGAGGGCCGCGCCGGTGGCCGAGGCGACGGCGGACATCACGGCGGCCACGATGACGGCGGTCTCGGGAGCCGCCTCGCCGTGACCGGAGGGGTTGATGCGCAGGGCGAGCAGCAGCAGGGAACCGTTGAGGAAGAAGACCAACAGACCGAGCACGAGGGCGGGTACGAGCAGCAGGAGCCGGACCAGGAGCGGCCACACCACGGCCGACAGCACACCGAAGGCACCGGCGCCGAGCGCGGCGGTGACGGCGATGCGGGTGGCGCTGTCGCCGTCGGCGGACTGGAGCTGGAAGTCGGGCAGGAGTGCGGCGAGGACCAGCATGGTGAGGGTGGAGACCGCCCAT
The DNA here is from genome assembly GCF_040680215.1 of Streptomyces sp. NPDC052107. Lineage (NCBI taxonomy): Bacteria > Bacillati > Actinomycetota > Actinomycetes > Kitasatosporales > Streptomycetaceae > Streptomyces > Streptomyces sp. NPDC052107. Next base: position 133,442 of record NZ_JBFAWG010000014.1, on the reverse strand, counting down.
ACGGCGACGCTCCGGCCGATCTGACTGGCGACCCGTCGCCACCGTACGCCTCGCACGCCTTGTCCCCCTCACGTCCCGTCCCGCCCCGCTCGACGCCCGGGCCCCGCTCCACCCTGTCATACCGGGTCCACCGCAGGGCCGATGACGGTGGACGAGTCACCGGCCGCCCGACTGGCGAGCCAGGTCACCAGCAAGACCACGGCGCTGCAGGTCAGCAGGCAGTCGGTCCACGAGAAGCACGCGAGCAGGCGCAAGGCGACAGGCAAGGAGCGCTGACGTGTACGACCACTGCAGCGAGCCGGCCAGACAGGCCGTGGTGGCGGCTCAGGACGCGGCACCGGCACTGAAGCACGACTTCATCGGCACCGAACATCTCCCGCTCGGCCTGGCACAGACCGCCGTCTCGGCGAGTGAGGTGCTCCGTCGGCACGGCGTGGAGCTGGGGCAGGCGCGCCGGACGACCGAGCGGCTGCCGGCCGAGGCCGGGGTGGCCGCCACCGGCGGCCAGGCGGCCAAGGACGCCCGCGCCTCCCGTGGCATCGACGTGGCCGAGATCCAGCGTCGCGCCGACGACACCTTCGGCCCCGGAGCCTTCCGCTTCCCCCGGCCCGCCTTCACCACCCGCGCCAAGAAGGGCCTGGAGCCGGCCGCCCGCGAGGCCCACACCCGCGGGCACCGGGTCGTCGACACCGAGCTTCTGCTCCTGGGCGGGCTCGCCCAGGAGGAAGGCGTCGCGGTCCAGGTCCCGGCCGCCTAGGGCGCGGACGCTAGCGGCCGTCGTAGCCGGCCGTCGGCATGGACAGCCGGCGGTGCACGCGGGCCTTCATCTGGGCGTCGTACGACGGCTCGGCCCGCCCGACGGTCTCCACGCGCACGCCCCGGCGCGCGCACTCGGCGGTGAACGCCTCGACCGAGGAGAGAGCGCGCCGGAGCACGCGCAGGCTGGGCGCGACGAACACGTCCACTCCCGGCCGGACTCCGTCCCACAGTGCGCCGTGGTCGAAGCGCAGTCCACCGACGAGGAGTTCCCGGGCGATGACGTACCCGCGTTCGGCGGCCCAGCGGGCGCACATGGCGTGCTGGCTGCGGGAGTCGACGAGGAAGGGGTCCGCTTCCAGTTCCTCCAGCGGGGTCAGGCTGGCGATCGCGATAACCCGCACCGGCGCGGGCGCGGGCATGTCGGAGGTACCCCGCAGCTGTCCCATGGCGTCCCCCTCACCTCCGGGTTTCGCCGCCGACCCTACTCCTGCCCGTAGGCTTCGGGGAGTCGCGTGAAGGAGGCGAAGAAGGTGCCGGCGGAGATCACCTGGTGGGGTCACGCCACCTGCACGGTCCAGGACGCGAACATACGTGTGCTCACCGATCCCCTGTTCGCCCGTCGGCTGGCGCATCTGCGGCGGCGCCGGGGTGCCGTGCCACCGGCCGAGGCCCGTCGCGCGGACGTGGTGCTCGTCTCCCATCTGCACGCCGACCATCTGCATCTGCCCTCGCTGGCGGAGCTCACCCCGGGCACGCGCCTGCTCGTGCCCCGGGGCGCACCACGGGCGGTGCCCGGGCTCCGCCGGCTGCGTCGGCTGCGGGTGACGGAGGTGGCGCCTGGGGACGAGGTGCGGATCGGTGAGCTGCTGGTGCGGGCGGTGCCGGCACTGCACGACGGGCGGCGGCTGCCGGTGGGCCCGCGCCGCGCGCCCGCGCTCGGCTATGTCGTGGAGGGCGAGGCACGGACGTACTTCGCCGGGGACACCGGGCTGTTCGACGCGATGGCCGAGCGGGTCGGGCCGGTGGACGTGGCGCTGCTGCCCGTGGGCGGCTGGGGGCCGTATCTCGGTGAGGGGCATCTGGACGCGGGGCGGGCGGCGCAGGCGCTGGCGCGGCTGGCACCGCGGGCGGCCGTGCCGGTGCACTACGGGACGTACTGGCCGATCGGGATGGACACGGTGCGCCCGCACGAGTTCCACGCGCCGGGGGACGAGTTCGTGCGGCTGGCGGCCGTGGCGGCGCCGGGGGTGGCGGTGTACAAGCTGGGCCACGGCGAGAGTGTCCGGCTGGAGGTCGCACGGTGAGGTGGCCGGCCTCCGCGGCGGTGCTGGCCGCCGCGTCCACCACGTCGACGGTGCCGCCGGAGTCGACACAGCAGGCGATCGGGTATCCGTCGCTGTTTCTGCTGGTGCTGATCGGGGCGCTGGTGCCGGTGGTGCCGACCGGGGCGCTGGTGAGTTCTGCGGCGGTGGTGGCGTTCCATCAGACGGCGCCGTTCTCGCTGGCTCTGGTCTTCGTCACGGCGTCGCTGGCGGCCTTCTTGGGAGATGCGGCGCTGTACTGGCTGGGGCGGCGCGGGATGCGGTCGCGGAACGGGTCCCGGTGGCTGGAGGCGATCAGGAGCCGGGCACCGGAGGAGCGTGCCGCGCAGGCGCGGGGGAGGTTGGCCGAGCACGGGGTTGCGGTGCTGGTGCTGTCCCGGCTCGTCCCCGCGGGGCGGATACCGGTGATGTTGGCCTGCCTGATGGCCGACTGGCCGTTGAGGCGGTTTGTGCGGGGCAACCTGCCGGCGTGCCTTGCGTGGGCGGCCACGTATCAGGTCATCGGGGTTCTGGGTGGGTCGTTGTTCAACGAGCCGTGGGAGGGGGTTGCGGTGGCGGTCGCGCTGACCTTGGTGATCAGCGCGATGCCGAGTGTGGTGCGACGGTTTCGGTAGCGCCGTCGAGGTTCCGTTCGCTTCGGACTGCGGGTGCATGGTGGTCGCTCGCGCCCACGCGGCGGAGGCGCATGTCCATACGGCCCCACGCCCCTGACGGGGGCGCCTCACTCAAGCACCTTTGAAGCCCCCACCGGCAGATCCCACAGGTCCTCCCCCTCCAACCCCGCCTTCTCCCAAGCCGCCCGCACTCTCGTCAGCGGTTCCAGGACCGGCTCCGCGGAGAGGATGAAGGTGCCCCAGTGCATGGGGGCCATGCGGCGGGCGCCGACGTCGAGGGTGGCCTGGACCGCTTCCTCCGGGTCGCAGTGGACGTCGCTGAGCCACCAACGGGGGTCGTAGGCGCCGATGGGCATGAGGGCGAGGTCGATGCCGGGGTAGCGGCGGCCGATGCGGGAGAACCAGTGGCCGTAGCCGGTGTCGCCGGCGAAGTAGAGGCGCTGTCCGCCGGCGTCGGTGAGCACCCAGCCGCCCCAGAGGCTGTGACAGGTGTCGGTGAGGGTGCGCTTGGACCAGTGGTGGGCGGGGACGAAGTCGAAACGAACGCCGGACAGTTCGGCGCCCTCCCACCAGTCCAGCTCGGTGACGCAGGTGAAGCGGCGCCGGCGGAACCAGCGGCCGAGGCCAGCCGGCACGAACACCGGGGTGTCCCGCGGGAGTTGGCGCAGGGTGGGGGCATCGAGGTGATCGTAGTGGTTGTGGCTGATGACCACGGCGTCGACGCGGGGCAGCGCGGCCCACGGGACGCCGACAGGGGTGATGCGCGCCGGGGTGCCGAGGATGCGGCGGGACCAGACGGGATCGGTGAGCACGGTCAGGCCGCCGATCCGCACGACCCAACTGGCGTGCCCGGCCCAGGTGACGGCGAGGGTGCGGGTGTCGACGCGGGGCAGCGGGGCGGGGGCGCACGGGAGCCGGGGAACGTCCGCGAGGCCTTCGCGACCGGGTCGTATGGCGCCTTCGCGGGCGAAGCGGGCGAGGGCCTTGAGGCCGGGCAGGGGGGCGGTGAGCCGGTCGTGGAAGGTACGTGGCCACACGCGGTGTTCGCCGAGGGGACGGGGCTCGGCCAGCGGGGGGAAAGGGGGTGCCAGGGGGGTCGGCATGCCGGTGGAGCGAGTCGGTGCCGTCGGTGCGGTCGCCGTAGCCGTCTTGGCCGTCGCGGTCGTCTTGGTCGTCGTGGTCGATCCGGGCTCGTGCGTCTCGGGCTGGTGCGTCTCGGGCTCATGCGTCTGCTGCGTCATGGAGGAGGCTCCCGTCGCTGAGCGTCGTCGCGGAGATCGTCGAGGACTGACGTCAAGAAGATCAACGCACGTTGCACATGTGGCAGTTCCAACGGCGCGGGTGAGGTGAGGCATTCCGCACGTTCCTCGTCGGTGCCGCCCAGCAGGGGCCCCGTGGCGAGCCGTACGCGCAGCGCCCCGAGGTCGTCACCGAAGCGGTGGCCACCGGGTGCGGGCATGCCGAGCCGGGCGGTGAGGAGGTCCTCCAACTCCTGGGCGTCGCCGACGCGCTGTTCGGAGAGGGGTTCGCGCAGCGGACCGAGGTCGGCATACAGGTGGCGGCCGGCCTGCGGGGGGCGGGCGAGCGCGCCGGCGGCGACGACGGCGGCGTGCGCGGCGGCGGCCACGCGTGCGTGCAGTCGTACGGCGGCCTCGCGGCGCTCGATGACGGGCGGGGGCTCGTCGAGGGCGTAGCCGGCCGCGGCGGCGACGGGCGCGGCGATGCGGGCGTCGAGCCCGGTGAGGATGTCCAGCACGCGCGCGTGGAGCTGCCCGCCGGGTTCGGTGGCCGGGAAACGGGCGACCGCGGCGGGCCAGCCGGCCGGCAGCAGGGATCCGGCGAGGTCGGTGACGACGGTGACCCGGTCGGGCCGCATCTCGGCGGGGCTGAGCAGCACGGTGTCGTGGGGGTGGTGCAGGGTGTCGCGCCACGTCTCGTCGCTGACCAGGTGCAGTCCTTCGGCGGTGGCGGCCTCGACCGTCTCGTGCAGCAGTTCCGGCGGGGCGACGGTGGCGGTGGGGTCGTCGGCGATCGACAGCACGAGCAGCCGCGGGTCGCCGCCCTCGGCGCGGACCCGGCGGACGGTCTCCAGCAGGGCGTAGGGGTCGGGGACGCCGCCGCTCTCGGCGGGGGTGGGCACGTGGTAGGCGGGCCTGCCGAGCACCCGGGCGTACGGCGCCCACCAGGCGGCGCAAGGGCGCGGGACGAGGATGTCGGCGCCGTCGCCGGCGAGTGCGGCGGTGAGGGCGAGCAGCAGCGCGGGGGCGCCGGGGCCGGCGGCCACCTGGTCGGGGACGGTGGGCAGTCCGCGCCGGGTCCAGTAGCCGCAGGCCGCTTCGAGGAGGGCGGGGGCGCCGCCGACGGGCTGGGCGTCGGCGCGGCTCGCCGCGGCGGCGAGCACGGCGGTGAGTTCGGGGAGCACGGGGAGGCCGTCGCCGGGCAGGGGCGGGCCGTAGCGGACGGGGCCGTGGCCCTCGGGGTCCGTCCGCCGCATGTCCGCCTCCGCGCGGTCCTGGTGCCGTGTGCCGCCGGTCCGGGCCGGATGGCCGGGACCGCCGGACTGTGTCGTCGTGGGCTGCGATGTGGAGCGTGGGGTGGGGTGCGTTCCTGGCCTCTGCCGTATCGCTCGGGTTGCGGGGTTGTGGGGGTTGTGGGGCTTGCAACGGCGGTCGGTCTCGTCCGTGGCCTGTGCTGTCCGTCGGTGTGGGGGGCCCGCTGCCGGTGCCCTCGGGAGGGTGTGTACCCGCCGGACGGCTCTCCATGGGCGCGACGGGCGCCGCCCCGGTCACACGTCCGTGGACCGGCCTCCCGCGGCGCGCCGGGCGCCGTACAGCCGGTAGCCGGCTCCGCCGCAGGCCGCGGCGATGAGGGCGGCGCCGGCGGCGAGGGACGGGACCGAGTCGGTGAAGCTGCCTCCCGTCCCGGCCTCGACCCCGTACTGCACGGTGGGCGGGTCACAGCCGTCGGTGCCGTGGGCCTGCCGGCCGTCGGGGGCGCCGCAGACGTGACCGGCGAGGCAGGGCTCGTCGTGGCCCGGCGTGCACCGGTGCCCGTCGTCGGGGCACACCTCCCCCGGCCTGCATCCCGAACCCACACCACTCGGGCACGACTCCCCCGGCCTGCACCCCGCACCCGGACCGCTCGGGCACGGCTCCCCCGGCCTGCACCCCGCACCCGGACCGCTCGGGCACGGCTCCCCCGGCCTGCACCCCGCACCCGGACCGCCCGGGCACGGCTCCCCCGGCCTGCACCCCGCACCGTCCTGGCAGGGCTCGCCGGGCCGGCACGTGGCGGCGGGGCCGACGCGGGAGTCGCCCATCGGGGCGGTTGTGGGGGGCGGGGACGGAGTGCCGGGGCCCACGTCGGCGGAGGCGGCGGGCCCGGCCAGGGCGAGCACGGCCCCGGCGACGAAGGCGACGGACAGGGCACGGGCGGTGCGGCGCATGGGACGGGCTCCTCGGCAGGCACGGCGGATCGGTCGGCGGTGTGGTACGCCGGACGCCGGTACAGCGGGCAGTACGTCGAGCACCGGTACGGCGGTGCGGGGACGCAGCCCCTACGGCGTCACGTGTACGGGGCACACGGCGTGCCCTCGCTGCCATGACAGCCCGCTCGGCGCCGCGGCGCGCGCGGCCGGACCCCATTCGCGGGACGGGCAGGCCCGGCCGGGTGACAAACAGTGGCCGGTTCCGGCTCCGGCACGCTCCACCACCCGCACCGCCGCCCCGGGGTCTCGCGTCCAGGCTCCGGAGAGGTTTTCCGTCCCCGGTGCAGGTGACTCGGTAAGTGCTGACCGGATCGTCCGCTTCGCACCCCACCGGGGAGGTCCCTTCATGAGCACCAAGGTCTCCGACCACATCCTCGAGCGCCTGCTCGCCTGGGATGTGGAACAGGTCTTCGGCTATCCGGGCGACGGCATCAACGGGCTGCTCGCCGCCTGGGGCCGGGCCGAGGACCGGCCGCGGTTCATCCAGTCCCGGCACGAGGAGATGTCCGCGTTCGAAGCGGTCGGATACGCGAAGTTCGGCGGCCGTATCGGGGTGTGCACCGCGACATCGGGACCGGGCGCCATCCATCTGCTCAACGGTCTGTACGACGCCAAGCTCGACCATGTGCCGGTGCTGGCGATCGTCGGCCAGACCAACCGGACCGCGATGGGCGGCTCCTACCAGCAGGAAGTCGATCTGCACACGTTGTACAAGGACGTCGCCTCGGACTTCGTGGAGACGGTCACGGTGCCGGAGCAGCTGCCGAACGTGCTGGACCGGGCGATCCGCACCGCCTACGCCCGGCGCTGCCCGACCGCCCTGATCATCCCCGGTGACGTGCAGGAACTGGACTACTCTCCGCCGACGCACGAGTTCAAGATGGTGCCGTCCAGCATGGGCATGAGCGAGTACTCCATGACCCCGACGGACGAGGCGCTGCGCCGGGCGGCGGACGTGCTGAACGCAGGCGACAAGGTGGCGATCCTGGTGGGCCAGGGCGCGGCCGGTGCCGTCGCGGAGGTGCAGGAGATCGCCGAGCTGCTCGGCGCCGGGGTCCCGAAGGCGCTGCTCGGCAAGGACGTCCTCAGCGACGAACTGCCGTACGTCACCGGGCCGATCGGGCTGCTGGGCAGCCGGCCGTCGTACGAGCTGATGCGGGACTGCGACACCCTGCTGACCATCGGGTCGTCGTTCCCGTACACACAGTTCATGCCGGACTTCGGCAAGGCACGCGGGGTGCAGATCGAAATCGACCCGCACATGATCGGAATGCGCTACCCGTACGAGGTGAACCTCGTCGGCGACGCGAAGGCGACGCTGCGCCGGCTGATCCCGCTGCTGAACAGCGACCGGGGCGGGCGCGAGTGGTACGACACGGTGTGCGCGAACGTGCAGCGCCGGCACGAGACGATGGAGCGGCGGGCCGGTCTGTCGGCCGATCCGATCAATCCCGAGTACGTGGCCCGCGCGCTGGATCCGCTGCTGCCAAAGAACGCGATCCTGACCTCAGACTCCGGTTCGGTCGCCAACTGGTACGCGCGGCACATCACGATGCGGCCGGGCATGCGCGGTTCGCTGTCCGGGACGCTGGCGACGATGGGGCCGGGTGTGCCGTACGCGATCGGCGCGAAGTTCGCGCATCCGGACCGGCCGGTGTTCGCGCTGGTCGGCGATGGCGCGATGCAGATGAACGGCCTGGCGGAGATGATCACGGCGGCGAAGTACCGCGACCGCTGGTCGGATCCACGGCTGGTGGTGGGCGTGTGGAACAACCAGGACCTGAACCAGGTGACCTGGGAGATGCGCGCCATGGAGGGCGCGCCGTCGTTCCTGCCGTCGCAGGCGATCCCGGACGTGCAGTACGCGGCGTTCGCCCGCTCGCTGGGTCTGACCGGCGTCCGGGTGGAGAAGCCGGAGGACGTGGAGGCGGGCTGGCGTGCGGCTCTGGAGGCTGACGGTCCGTGCGTGATCGAGTTCCTCACCGATCCCGCCGTGCCGCCGATCCCGCCGCACGCGACCTGGGAGCAGATGGAGGCGACGGCGGCGTCGATTCTGAAGGGGGACACCGACCGCAGGTCGGTGGTCAAGCAGGGCTTCAAGGCGAAGATTCAGGAGTTCCTGCCCGGCAAGGACAAGAACTAGCCCCCTGTGGAGGTTGCCATGCAGCGAGGCAGTGACCGGCTGAACGTCCACCGGGACGATGAGATGAAACACGAGCTGAAGGATCTGCTGAGGTCCGGCCATCCGACACGGGTGGAGGAGTGGCACGATCCGGAGCCGGCCGCGGACGACGACCCGGAGGTCTGGAGCGGGCCCGTGGGTGGCCTCGGCTCTCCGGCGTCTCTGGAGCGGGTGCGGTCGGAGCTGGCCCGCACCCTGAGCCGTGGCTCGTTCCCGGCGACCGCCCGTGACCTGGCCCGGATGCTGCGTCGGCAGAACGCGCCGACCGCGCTGGTCGACGCGGTGGCCGGGCTGCCCCACTCGGCGCGCTACGAGAACGTGCAGCAGCTGGCCGAGGCGCTGGCGGGCGGCGCATGAACCGGAACCGGGCGACCGATGTCGCCAGGGGTGCCGGCGAGGAGAACACGGAAGGAGAGTGAGGAGTCATGCGCATCGCGTTTCTCGTGGCGCCCCAGGGTGTGGAGCAGGTCGAACTGACCGAGCCGTGGAAGGCGGCCTCCGACGCCGGGCACGAGCCGGTGCTGGTGTCGACGGAACCGGGCAAGATCCAGGCGTTCAACCATCTCGACAAGGCGGACACGTTCGACGTGGACCAGGTGGTCGGTGAGGCGTCGGCCGGGTCGTTCGGTGGTCTCGTGCTGCCCGGTGGGGTGGCCAATCCGGACTTCCTGCGCATGGACGACAAGGCCGTGGCGTTCGTGAAGGACTTCTTCGACCAGGGCCGCCCGGTCGCCGCGATCTGCCACGCGCCGTGGACGCTGGTCGAGGCGGACGTCGTACGGGGCCGGGTGCTGACGTCCTGGCCGAGTCTGCGGACGGACATCCGCAACGCGGGCGGCACCTGGGTGGACGAGCAGGTGAAGATCTGCGACCACGGCTCCAACCAGCTGGTGACCAGCCGCAAGCCGGACGATCTGAAGGCGTTCTGCGACGCGTTCCTGCACGTGTTCGCCGGTGAGGCCGGCTGAACCGCCGCTGCCCGTGAGGGGTCGGCCCGTGCGGGCCGGCCCTTCCCTGTGCCGACCCCTGTGCCGGCCCGGCCGCTCAGGTGCCGGAGGCCTCCGGAGTCGCCGCCTCGCCGCACCGCCGTTCCCGGGCGCCCTCACGGGTGCGGCCCGCGCTGACGAGACGGCGCGGGTTGCGGCGCAGATACTCGCCCTCCAGTTGCGCCATGCGCTCGTTGTGGGTCCGCAGCGCGTCGTTGGAGCCGTACAGGAGGGTGTCGTGGCGCGTGCGGTGGATCGTCTCCAGCTCCTTCATGAGCTGCTGGTCGTCCAGTCGGCTGGGGTCGACTCCGTTCATGTGGTGCCCCGCTCGTCGTGTCCGTGTCCTTGGGTCCCGGCCCGGGTACCCGCCCGGCAGGCATTGCCCCCGAAGCGTTTCCGGGAGGAATCCAAGTTGCTCGCGTTCCTGAATCCACTGTACGAACATCCGGGGTCCTGGGCCTCCGCATACATCGACACCTCGATCCACACGGAGGACCAGCAGCAACGCCGTCATCTGAGCGCGGAGGCGGTCACCCGGGAGCTGGCCCGGCAGGGGGCGGACGAGCCCACCTGCCGGGCGGTGCACGACGCCCTGGAGGGGCCGCCGGCGAGGAGGTGGCGCCCGGCGGCATGGGCGCGCTGCTGCGCTGGAAGTGACGGACGGCCCGGTGCCGTCTGAGCCGCGGGAAGCCCTGTAACGGGCGCGGGGCGCGTCCAGCCACGACGGAACGGCACACGCAGGACGACCTGCGCCCCCCATGGCGAGACGCGCCCTGGTCCGGCGCCCCCCTAGCGGACGCGCTCCACGCGGCGTTCGTCCCAGACCGGTTCCGGAGTCTCGCGGACGCGTCCGTCGGCGCCGAAGACCAGGTAGCGGTCGAAGGAGCGGGCGAACCAGCGGTCGTGGGTGACCGCGAGGACCGTGCCCTCGAAGGCCTCCAGGCCCTCCTGCAGGGCCTCGGCCGACTCCAGGTCGAGGTTGTCGGTCGGCTCGTCCAGCAGCAGCGCGGTGACGCCCGCCAGCTCCAGCAGCAGGATCTGGAAGCGGGCCTGCTGGCCGCCGGAGAGCCGGTCGAAGGGCTGCTCGGCCTGCTGGGTCAGCTCGTAGCGGCGCAGCCGGGACATCGCGGCGCCTCGGTCCTGGGAGTGCTCCTTCCACAGGATGTCGAGGAGGGTACGGCCTTCGAGCTCGGGGTGAGCGTGGGTCTGTGCGAAGTGGCCGGGCACGACACGTGCGCCGAGCTTCCACTCCCCCGTGTGCGCGACGTCATCACCGGCGAGCAGGCGCAGGAAGTGCGACTTGCCGGAGCCGTTGGAGCCGAGGACGGCGACCCGTTCGCCGTAGAAGACCTCCAGGTCGAACGGCCGCATGAGGCCGGACAGTTCAAGTGCCTTGCAGGTGACGGCCCTTACACCGGTACGGCCGCCCTTCAGGCGCATGGTGATGTCCTGCTCGCGCGGCGGCTCCGGCGGCGGGCCGGCCTCCTCGAACTTGCGCAGGCGGGTCTGGGCGGCCGCGTACCGGGAGGCCATCTCATGGCTGACCGCAGCGGCCTGACGGAGATTCAGCACCAGCTTCTTCAGCTGGGCGTGCTTCTCGTCCCAGCGGCGGCGCAACTCCTCGAAGCGGGCGAAGCGTTCCCGGCGGGCCTCGTGGTAGGTGGCGAAGCCGCCGCCGTGCACCCACGCGTCGGCGCCGGCCGGGCCCGGCTCCACGGAGACGATCTTCTCGGCGGCGCGGGCGAGGAGTTCACGGTCGTGGGAGACGAACAGGACCGTCTTGCGGGTCTCCCGCAGCTGTTCCTCCAGCCACCGTTTGCCGGGCACGTCGAGGTAGTTGTCCGGCTCGTCCAGCAGCAGCACCTCGTCCGTGCCGCGCAGCAGCGCCTCCAGTACGAGGCGTTTCTGCTCGCCGCCGGAGAGGGTGCGCACCTGGCGCCACTGGGCGCGCTCGTAGGGCATGCCGAGGGCCGCGGTGGTGCACATGTCCCACAGGGTCTCGGCCTCGTAGCCACGCGCCTCGGCCCAGTCGGCGAGGGCCTGCGCGTACGCCAGCTGGGCGGCCTCGTCGTCGACGGTCATGATGGCGTGCTCGGCCTCGTCGACCGCCCTGGCCGCCTCGCGGATGCGGGGCGGGGCGACGGACACGAGCAGGTCGCGTACGGTGGTCTCGTCCCGTACGGAGCCCACGAACTGGCGCATCACCCCGAGGCCGCCGCTGACGGTGACGGTACCTCCGTGCGGCTTCAGCTCGCCGGAGATCAGCCGGAGCAGGGTCGTCTTGCCGGCGCCGTTCGGGCCGACCAGGGCGACGGCGGCGCCTTCCCCGACCCGGAAGGACACGTCCCCGAGCAGGGTCCTCCCGTCGGGGAGGTGGTACTCGAGGTGCGCGGCTTCCAGATGTCCCATGGGCAGGCATTCTCCGGGGCGGCCCACGACGACGGCAAACCCTTATCGGGTGACGACGGCCACCCGATATCGGGCGGGGACACCTGCGCGCCCGCCGGGCGGAGAGGCTGTGCGCCCGCCGGACGGGGACACCGGACGTCGGGGCCCGCCGCGCGCCGGGACCCGCCGCGTCCGCACCCTGAGCGGCGGGACTCCGCCACGTGCGCCGAACGGCTCCCCCACCGCCCCGCTACCCGGCCGTATCCACCGGCTCCCCCGTCGGCCCCGCCTCTCCCGCCGGCTCCACCGTGGCGCCCTCCCAGGACAGCGCCTTCCAGCCGTCGGACGGGGAGCCCTCCAGGACGACCACGCCGCTGTTGCCCAGGGGACGGGCGGCGGCGAAGGCGACGTCGACGTTGTCGGCGCGGGCGGAGGTCCACAGGCGGATCGCGGCGCCGTGGCTGACCATGGCGACCGTGCCGGCACCGCTCGCGGCGGCCTCGGCCACCACGGCGTCGTACCGGGCCAGGGCCTCCTCGCCGCTCTCCCCGCCGGGGATGCGCGGCGCGGTGTCGCCGGCCGCCCAGCCGAAGATCGTGCGCATGTACTCCCGGCCCTCGGCGGACTCGCCGGGCAGCATCTCCAGCTCGCCGGCGGACACCTCGCGGATGCCGTCGCGGACGATCACTTCGAGACCCCGGGCGGCGGCCAGCGGGGCGGCGGTGAGCTGGGTGCGCAGCAGGGTGGAGGCGTAGAGGGCCTCGATGTCCTCGTCGGCGAGCGCCCCGGGCAGTGCGGCGGCCTGCGCCTCGCCCAGCGGGGTCAGCGCGGGGCCCGGCACGTTTGTGTCCAGCAGGTGGTGCACGTTGGACGGGGTCTCGCCGTGGCGGACGAGCAGGAGGCGCATCCGGGGAATCTCCTCACGCGCCGGCGGCGGCACGGCGCAGACGGGCACAAGAAACGGGCACTTCAGGGTAACCGGACCCCATGAGCCCAGACCTGGACCTGACCGACCTGGCCCTGACCGCCCGCTCGGCCGGCCGGAGCCCGCTGTGCCGGCTGCTGGATCTGGACGGCCGGCTGTTCGAGGCGGCCGCCTCCTGGCACTGGCCCGGCGCCGAGCGAGTGCTGCCCCGCCTCAGCCACAGCGCGAACCACGGGGTGCTGTGGTTCACGACGGCCGCCGCGATGGCCGCGAGCCGCACCCCGAGGGCCCGCCGGGCGGCCGCCCGGGGTCTGGCCTCCCTGAGCCTGGCCTCGCTGACCATCAACACGATCGGCAAGCGCTCGGTGCGCCGGACCCGGCCGGTACTGGACCCGGTGCCGCTGGTGCGGCAGCTCAAGCGGCAGCCGATCACCACGTCGTTCCCGTCCGGTCACTCCGCGTCGGCGGCCGCGTTCGTGACCGGGGTCGCGCTGGAGTCCCCGGCGTGGGGCGCGGCGCTGGCGCCGGTGGCGTTCTCGGTGGCGGCCTCCCGGGTGTACACGGGCGTGCACTTCCCGAGCGACGTACTGGCCGGGGCGGCCCTCGGCGCGGGCGCGGCCTTCCTGGTGCGCCGGCTGATGCCGACCCGCGCCCAGGTGCGGCGGCGGTCCCGGCCGCGCGCGGCGGCGCCGGCGCTGCCGGAGGGCGAGGGTCTGGTGGTGGTCGCCAACCGGGCCTCGGGGACGGCCGACCGGGTCCGTGCGCTGCACGACGCGCTGCCGCGGGCGGAGATCGTCGAGTGCGCGCCGCAGGAGGTCGGCGACGAACTGGCGAAGGCGGCGGCCCGTGCCCGGGCGCTCGGTGTGTGCGGTGGCGACGGCACGGTGAACGCGGCCGCGAGGGTCGCGCTCGGGCACGGGCTGCCGCTCGCGGTGCTGCCGGGAGGCACCCTCAACCACTTCGCCCTCGACCTGGGCGTGGAGGACGAGCGCGATCTGGCCCGTGCTGTCCGGCACGGCGAGGCGGTGCGGGTGGACGCGGTCCGCTATGTCACCGGCGCGAGCGAGGGCCTGTTCCTGAACACGCTGAGCCTGGGGGTCTACCCGGAGCTGGTGCGCGTGCGGGACCGCTGGTCGCACCGGATCGGCGGGTGGCCGGCCGGGCTGCTGGGCGCGCTGCGGGTGCTGCGCGCGGACCGGCATCCGCTGGAGGTGGAGCTGGGCGGTGAACGGCGGCCGCTGTGGCTGCTGTTCGTCGGCAACGGCGTCTACCACCGCATGGGGCTCGCGCCCGGCCGCCGTACCGATCTCGCGGACGGGCTGCTGGACGTGCGGGTGGTGCACGGCAGCCGCCGGCCCGCGCTGCGGCTGCTGGCGGCGGCCGCAGCGGGCCCGCTGACCCGCTCCCCCGCCCACTCGGCGGTGCAGGTGAACCGGCTCCGGCTGACCGGCGTCACGCCGGGCACCCCGATGGCCTACGACGGCGAGGTGGGGCCCGTGTCGGGCGAGGTGACCCTGGAGAAACTGCCGGAGGCCCTGACGGTCTACCGGCCGTTGACCGCCGCTTCTTGACGGCGGGCCAGTATCCACAGTGTCCAACATATAAAACGCGGGTCTCATTATTCGGCATGCGCGCGTACCGTGATCCGTACCACCGGTGACGAAGGTGAAGGGGAACAGCCATGCCGAAAGCGCAGGAGACCGCCGTCTACACGCACGGGCACCACGAATCGGTGCTGCGGTCGCACACCTGGCGGACCGCCGAGAACTCCGCGACCTATCTGCTCGGCTCCCTGAAGCCCCACATGAAGATCCTGGACATCGGCTGCGGGCCGGGCACCATCACGGCCGACCTGGCGGAACGGGTCCCGGACGGCCACGTCACCGGCGTCGACCACGCGCCGGGCATCCTGGAGCAGGCCCGGGCCACCGCCGCCGGGCGCGGCCTGACCAACGTGGACTTCGCGGTCGCCGACGTGCACGCACTGGACTACCCGGACGACACCTTCTGCGTGGTCCACGCCCACCAGGTGCTGCAGCACGTCGGCGACCCGGTGCAGGCGCTGCGCGAGATGCGCCGGGTGACGAAGCCGGGCGGGTTCGTCGCCGTACGCGACGCGGACTACGCGGCGATGACCTGGCACCCGGTGGTGCCGGGCCTGGCGGAGTGGCTGGACCTGTACGAGCGGGTGGCCCGGGCCAACGGCGGCGAGCCCGACGCCGGGCGCCGGCTGAAGGCGTGGGCGCTGGCCGCCGGGCTGACCGACATCACCGCCACCTCCAGCACGTGGACCTTCGCCACGCCCGAGGAGCGGGCCTGGTGGAGCGGCCTGTGGGCGGACCGCACCCTGGCCTCCTCCTACGCGGAGCGGGCCACGCAGGGCGGTCACGCCACCGAGGAGGGCCTACGGGCCGTGTCCGCGGCGTGGCGGGAATGGGGTCGGCGGGAGGACGGCTGGTTCGCGGTCCTGCACGGGGAGATTCTGTGCCGTAAAGAAGTCTGATCCGCCAAATTCGGGAAACCCGGACTGCAGGAGGTTTTACATTATGGTTCCCATCCTGCTGGTACTGCTTCTGGCGCTGCTTCTTTTCGGTGTCGGATTCGCGGTGAAGATTCTATGGTGGATTGCCCTGGTAGTGCTGGTCGTCTGGCTGCTGGGTTTCCTGGTCCGCAGCACGACAGCCGGCGGCGGCAGGAGCCGCTGGTACCGGTGGTGACGTGAGCTAGTCGCGGGGCAGCAGCGGTCCGAGCGGCCCGAGGTCCAGATTGAGGTCCTCGGGCCGCAGTCCGTAGCGCTCGCGCAGCTCGGCCATGCGGTCCTCCAGGAGCATCAGGGTGAGCCCGATCCGCTCCTCCTGCTCCTCGTTCAGCTCACCGGTGTCGAAGCGGCGCACGGCCTGCCGTTCCATGAGCTGCCGCAGCAGCTCCACCACGGTGAGCACCAGTTTCACCAGGTCGCGCTCGACCGTGTCGGGTTCCAGGTCGAGCCGGTTGCGCGGGGTCACAGGATCTCCTCGAAGGGCGAGGGAACCGACTCGTTCACGGAGCTGATCAGCGCGTTCAGATCGATGCGGACCAGGTCGACGTCCGCGATCCGCAGGGTGACGTCGCCCGTGATCACCACTCCGCCCGCCAGCAGTCGGTCGAGCAGGTCGACGAGGGCGATCTCGCGCCGTTCCACCACGGTCACGGCGTCGCCTCCCCGACGAACGAATAGGCGGCCCAGGGCCCGGTGAGTTCCACTCGGATTCCGGGTGCCTCGTCCTTCGTGCGGTCCACCATTTCCACGAATTCCTCGGAATGCCCGCGGGGCACCAGATAGGCCGCATTGAGTACGTTGCGGCCGGGCTCGGCGGAAAGCGCGGAATTCTGTGGGGCGTGCAGCCGGGAATCCTCGGCGTACCGGGAAAGACCCTCGTGCAGCGACCGGGCGAAAGCCTCCGCCCGCTGCCACCGCTCCTCGGTCGCGTGGGTGCTCTCGCGCCGTCGGCGCAGATAATCCCGGCCGCTCGCGGGCTCCGCGGCGGGGGCGGGCTCGGCAGGCTCGGCGGGCTCGGGCTCCAGGTACACCTTGACCCCCCACTCCACCCGGCCCTCCAGCCGGTCCAGGATGCGCCGGAAGTCCTCCTCGCGGGCCTCGATCATCATGCGCACCCCGCTGTCGTCCCGGAAGACGGTCGCGAGCTGGAGCGGCAGCGGAGTGGTGACCGTGGTGAGGGCGTCGATCACGCCCTGGTGCGCGCGTGCGGTCACGGCCAGCCAGTCCAGGTCCTCCAGGTGCGCCTTCAGGGCCTCCTCACTGAAGTCCGCCGCCGGTACCTGGCTGACCACCGCGATCAGCCCGTGGTGGTGCAGCAGTGCCGGCGGGGCGCCCCCGACGCCCGTGAGCTGGGACTGCAGGGGAGTCCCGAAGGGGCGGCAGACGGCGTAGACGTAGCGCAGTCCGGTCATGGTGCCTCCTTCGGCGCGCGGCCCGGCTCCAGCTCCTCCAGGCGGGCCAGCCGTTCTCTCAGCTCGGCGTTCTCCCGGGTCAGTGCGTCGCGGCGGGCCCGGGAGGAAAGCGCGGGATCGCTCTCCCACCAGTCGATGCCCATCTCCTTGGCCTTGTCCACCGAGGCGACGATGAGCCTCAGCTTGACGGTGAGCAGTTCGATGTCGAGCAGGTTGATCCGGATGTCGCCCGCGATGACGATCCCCTTGTCGAGCACCCGCTCCAGGATGTCGGCGAGGTTGGCCCCCGAGCCCTGTCCGTAGGGCTCGGGAAACCGGCTGGCCGTCGTCATCGACGGCTCCCGCGCCCGGCGTACTCCGGTTCCTCTTCCTCCTCGTACTCGCCCTCGGGCTCCTCTTCCTCCTCGTACTCGCCCTCGGGCTCCTCTTCCTCCTCGTACTCGCCCTCGGGCTCCTCTTCCTCCTCGTACTCGCCCTCGTATGGTTCCTCGGCCTCGCCCTCCGCGTCCTCGTCCTCGGGCGCCTCGGTCTCCTGCTCCTCCTCGGACACGGCGTCCTCGTGGCTGCGCACCACCTCGCCGTCGCGGATCTCGCCCCGCCAGCCGTCCTCCGCCTCGCCCTTGATGGTGATGAAGCGGGCGAAGTGCTTGAGATCCAGCCTGGCCCGTCGGCCCTGGGCGCGCCAGATGTTGCCGGTCTTCTCGAACAGGCCAGTCGGGTAGTACTCGATGACCAGCAGGACGCGGGTGAGGTTCTCCTCCAGCCGGTGGAAGGAGACAACGCCCTTGGTGGTTCCCTTGGCGCCCTCCGATGTCCACTGGATGCGGTAGTCGGGTATCTGCTCGGTGGTCTGCGCCTTCCAGCTGCGGCTGGACCAGAAGATCTTCGCCTGCCAGTCGGAGTGGGTGTCATCGGCGCGGTTCGCGCTCTTGACACCCTTGGCGAAGCTGCTGAAGTCCTTGTACTGGGTCCACTGGTCGTAGGCGGTGCGCAGCGGTACGCCGACGTCGACGGACTCCATGATGACGGTGGGCTTATTGCCCGCGCTGCCCTTCTTGCCCTTGCTGCCCCCGAGGTTTCTGACCGCGTCCATCACTTTCTCCTTGACGCGGGAGCCGCCCAGCTCGAGCGCGGAGCGCAACGGCCCCTTGCCCTCGGCGAGCTTGCGACCGCCGTCGAGCGCGAGCTTGGCGAAGCCCGGGCTGTTGCCTTCGGCTATGTCGTTGAGTTTGCCCGTTGTCTCGCCCAGCTTGCGGCCGAGGCCGGTGAGCATCTTCGTGGCCTGTGCGGCCAGGTATTCCTGAGCCTCGGCCTTCAGCCGGTCGGCGGCCTCGCTGTGGGCGAGGTTGGTCAGCGGATTGTCCTTGGCCGCGTCCGTGGCCTTGCCGGCCGCGGACGAAGCGGATCCGAGGGCCTCGGTCATCGCTCATCGCCGCCCTTCGACTGCCGGGGGGAGGCACCGCGGGCGGCGCCGCCACCGGCGGCCGTCTTCTTCGCGGCCGTCTTGCGGGCCGCGGTCGTCTTCTTGGCCGCCGCCTTCTTGGCCGGGCCCTTCCTGGAGGGAGCCGGATCCGCCGCCTTCTTGGCGGGGGCCTTCTTGACCGCCTTCTTGCGGCGCGCCTCACCCCTTCGGTCCGCTTTCCCGCCGTCCCCACGGCGCGGCCTCTCCTCACGGGAGTCCCCGTCGCCGTCGGCCTCGTCCCGCGGCTCCTCCTCGTCCGACTCGTCGGAACCGGTGCCGGGAACCGCTCCCGTCAGTTCGTCGCGCACCTGGGAGGTGCGGCCGTGCAGCCGGTCGGCGAGCGCGTTCATCTGCCGCTCGACCATGGCCCCGGAGGCGGCCTTGCCGACACCTCGCAGGTCCTGGCGCAGTTGGTCCCCGATCTCCTTGAACTGCGGGTTGTTCTTCAGCTGCTGGTTCACCACGTCCGCGAGCATCTTTGGACTGAGGTTCAGTTTCTTCCCGGCAACCAGGGAGCCGACCGCGAGAGCCATCTTGAGTTTCTTCGTCCGTCCCAGGAAGTATCCGGCCCCTACAGCGAGGCCCAGTACCGTTCGGTTCATCTCACGTCCCGTTGCCTGTGGTGTCGCCGGAGCGCAGGGCGGCCTCCAGCCGGTCGAGCAGTTCGTCCTCGCGTCGGTCGAACTCCTCCTCGGTGATCTCGCCCGCCTCCAGTTGTTCTTCGAGGCGGGCGAGCTCGGCCCGTACGGTGGCGGGGTCGTAGTAGATCCGTTCCGCCTCGCGGAGTACCTGCCTGATGGCCCACGCGCTGCCGCGCACGGGGGCGAAGGGGAGCATCAGCACTTCGCCGATCAGTCCCACGGTGTTCTCCCTTCCGTCCGGGCCCGGAGCGCTACTGCGCGCCGGCGTCCGCGCCCGCCGTGTAGCCCGCAGGCTCGGCCGGGCCGGGCTCGACGAAGCTGTAGGGCGGCAGCGGCCCGTTGGCCCGCAACTCCAGGTGGGGGTGGCTCTTGCGAACCTGTTCGACGGCGGCGATGAAGCGCTCGGCCGAGTCCCGGGCGACCAGGAACGAGACATTCACCAGCCAGCCGGTGGACTCGGGGCCGACGCTGACCGCGGCGGAGAACGGCGTCAGCAGGCCCTGCACCTCGCCGGCGTCCTCGGCCTCCTTGGCCTTGACGGCGGCTGCGACCATCTCACCGAGGCGGATCTTGTCGTCGTAGCCGCCTCCGCCGGAGCGGCGGTTGGCCTCGGCGAGTGCGCGCACGTCGGCGTTCTCGGCCATCACCAGATGCAGAACGGCCTCTTCGACGTGGGTGGCCTTGATGTTGTACTCGACCTTGCCGTCCAGCTCCCGCAGCCGCTCGCGATAGTGCTCCGCCCGCTCGGTGAGCACCTGGGTGACGTCGTCGTCACTGTCCGCGATGATGCCGAAGCGCATCGGCAGGACACAGCCGGCCGCTCCGACCTCGGCGAGCACGTTCTGGTGCGCGAGCAGGTCCCGTCGCTTGGGGCGCAGGCCTTCGGGGGCGTCGCTGACGACCGCGACCAGATCGCCGGCCGTCAGGACGCGTACCGGCCGGGCCGACTCACCGACGCCCGTCATGCCCTCGGGGAGCGCGGGGTGCGACCGGGCGGTGATCCCATAGACGTATGTGCTCACTCCTGCTCCTCCTTCCGGCGGGCCGGGGCCTTACGGGCGCGCGGCCGGCCCTCGCCGCCCTCCTCGCGGGCCTGCTTGAAGGCGTCGGAGATGGTCTCCGCGGCTCCGGACAGAGCACCCTTGGACTTGCCACGGGCGCCGGACTCGGTGATCTCGCCGACGAGGTCGGGCAGTCCGGGGCTCTTGCGCGGGCCGGCCTCCAGGTCGAGGCGGTTGCACGCCTCGGCGAAGCGCAGATAGGTGTCGACGCTGGCCACGACGACCCGCACGTCGATCTTCAGGATCTCGATGCCCACCAGGGAGACGCGCACGAACGCGTCGATCACGAGTCCCCGGTCGAGGACCAGCTCGAGTACGTCGTAGAGACCGCTGCTGCCGCCTCCGCCTCCGGTCTGTGCCGGGACAACAGTCATGCCGGCGATTCCTCCTCCTGCGTAGTCGGTACGCGGTCGGGCCGCGACGCGCTGTGGCCTAGCGGCCGCCGCGGGCGTCGGCCCTTCCGCGTTCGTAGCGGCGCACGCGCCGGTAGCCGGTGAGCTGCCCCTCCGGGTCGAGTTCGACCCGGTAGCTCGCCATCAGGCTCATCGTGTCGGGCACCCTCGCAAGTTCGAGGACCTCGACCTCGAGGGACCATCCCTCCTCCGTCTGCTCGAAGGAGGACACCGATTCCGGTGCCAGGCCGGTGAGTTCCGCGAGCTGGTCGCGCGCCTGGCGCAGCACCTCGATGGGGCTCGGACGGTCGCCGTCCGCCGCGTGCTCTGTAGGGCTGTGGGACTCATGAGAGTCGTGAGAGTTTCGCGTTTCACGTGAACTTTGTGACTCAGATGTGTTCTTTGTGTTCGACATGGCCACCTCTCCCCTGCGTGTGGCCCTTACGCCCTCGGCCAAACCTCCGGAAGCCATCGCGCGCCAGGATCCGGCCGTCCCACCTGACCAGAGGGGATACCTGTATCAGCCATCCAATTCCGCGAGACGGCTACGGGCGGTCTTCAGGGACCGGCCGCGGCTCGGTAGCCCGGCCCAGGGGTCCGCGTGCGCCTGGTCCACGGCGTCGGCGATCGTCCAGTGGCGGGCGTCGATGCCGGGATCGTCCACCTGTTCCCAGGCTAGGGGCACCGCCACGGGCGCGCCCGGCAGGGCGCGGATCGCGTAGGGGGCGACGGCGGTCTGCGCGTAGGCGTTGCGCTGCACGTCGAGGTAGAGGCGGTCGCCGCGGTCCTCCTTCCGGGCCGCGGTGGTGAGCCGGTCCGGGTGCTGGGAGGCCAGCAGTTCGGCCACGTCACGGGCGAATTCGCGGACCTCGTCGAAGTCCTGGCGGCCGTCGAGACGGACGACGAGATGGAGTCCGCGCGAGCCGGTGGTCATCGGGGCGGGGGGCAGCTCCAGTTCGTCCAGCAGCTCTCTCAACCATACGGCCGCCTCACATACTTGGACGAAGTCGCCGCCCGGGGGATCGAGGTCGAAGACGAGCTGGTCTGGGTGGTCGACGCCGCCGGAGCGGTCGGTGCGGGAGAGCCAGCGGTGCAGGGTGAGGCAGGCCTGGTCGGCGGGGTGGCGGTGTCGTCGCAGACGGCGTGCGTGACCGTGCCGCCCTCCTTGGGGACCTCGGCGCGGGTGATCCAGTCCGGACAGTGCTTCGGGACGTTCTTCTGCATGAAGCGCTGCCCGTCGACGCCGTCCGGATACCGCTCCAGCATCAGCGGACGGCCCCGCAGGTGGGGCGGCATGTACGGCGCGACGGACCGGTAGTAGTCGGCGAGATCGCCGCGCCGGCGCCGCCCGGGAAGAGCACCTTCCCGGGCCGCTGGATCTCCACCGTGCGGCGGCCCGCCCGTATGGTCCGGGCGTCCGCGTCCTTCATCGCGCGACCGCCTCCTCCACCAGCAGCTTGGCCGCCGCCGCGATGCCCACGGCGTCGATGCCGGCCGCGTTCAGCTGCTCGTCGGGTGCGGCCGAGCCCGGCATGGTGCGCACCGCGAGCCGGACCAGCCGGGGCACGGGCCGGCCGTCGCCGAAGGCCTCCGCGACGGCGTCGCCGAGGCCGCCCTCGGCGTGGTGGTCCTCCACGGTGAGCAGACAGCCGGTCTCCTCGGCGGCCCGGTGCAGGGTCGCCGTGTCGACGGGCTTGACGGAGTACAGGTCGATCACCCGCACCCGGATGCCGTCCTCGGCGAGCCGGTCGGCCGCGGCCAGCGCCTCGGGCACGGTGACCCCGGCCGCGACGACCGTGAGCCGGTCCTCCTCACCGGAGACGAGCGTCTTGCTGCCGCCCACCGGGAACTCCTCGTCGGGGCCGTAGATCACCGGCGTCCTGCCGCGCGAGGTGCGCAGATAGCGGATCCCGTCGAGGCCCGCCATGGCCGCGACCAGCCGGGCGGTCTGGTTGGCGTCGCACGGGTACAGCACTGTCGAGCCGTACACGGCGCGGAACATCGCCAGGTCCTCCAGGCCCATCTGCGAGGGCCCGTCCTGGCCGATCGCGACACCGGCGTGCGAGCCGACCAGGTTGATGCCGGAGCCGCTGATGGACGCCATCCGCACGAAATCGTAGGCGCGGGTGAGGAACGCGGCGAACGTCGAGGCATACGGCAGCCAGCCCCGCGCGGCCATGCCGACGGCCGCGGCGACCAGCTGCTGCTCGGCGATGTAGCACTCGAAGAACCGGTCGGGATGAGCCTTGGCGAACTCCTCGGTGCGGGTGGAGTCGCCGACCTCGCCGTCCAGGGCGACGACGTCGCCGCGCGCGCTGCCGAGCGCGGCGAGGGTCGCGCCGAAGGCGTCCCGGGTCGCGACCCGATCGCCCTCGTCGTAGCGCGGCAGCTGCAGCACCTCGGTCGTCAGGTCGCGCAGCGCGGCGGCGGCCGGCGGTTCGTGGACCCGGACGTGCAGCCGGCGCGGCCCGCCGAGCTCGGCGACGGCCGCCTCGGCGTCCGGCACCGGCTTGCCGTGGTGGCCCTCCAGGTCCTCGACTGCGGCGACGCCCTTGCCCTTGAGGGTGCGGGCGAGGATCACCACGGGCTGCCCGGTCGTGGACAGCGCCTCGCCGTAGGCCCGGTCGATCTTGTCGACGTCGTGGCCGTCGATCTCGACGGTGTGCCAGTCGAAGGCCTGGAAGCGGCGGGCGTAGGCGTCCAGGTCGTGGCCGTGCCGGGTGGGGCCGCGCTGGCCGAGCCGGTTGACGTCCACGATCAAGATCAGGTTGTCCAGGTGCTCGTACCCGGCGTGTTCGGCGGCCTCCCACACCGACCCCTCCGCCAGCTCGCTGTCGCCGCACAGCACCCACACCCGGTAACCGGTGCGCTCCAGCCGCTTGCCGGCCAGGGCGATGCCGACCCCGACCGGCAGGCCCTGGCCGAGGGATCCGGTGGCCGTCTCCAGCCAGGGCAGCCGCCGGGGCGTCGGATGACCTTCGAGCCGGCTGCCGAGCTTGCGGAAGGTGAGCAGCTCGCCGTCCTCGATGGCACCGGCCGCCTTGTACGCGGCGTACAGCAGGGGCGACGCGTGTCCCTTGGACAGCACGAAGCGGTCGTTGGCGGGGTGCTCGGGGCGTTCGAAGTCGTAGCGCAGATGGTTGGCGAGCAGCACGGCCATCAGATCGGCGGCGGACATCGAGGACGTGGGGTGCCCGGATCCCGCCGCGGCGGACGCCCGCACGCTGTCCACGCGCAACTGCTGTCCGAGTTCGGCGAGTTCGTCGGTGTTCATGGGTCTGGGTCTCCTTGCAGTGCGTCGAGGGGTACAGCCCGCGGGGTCACTCGGCAGCGGGGTCCGGGGGGTCGGTGCGCTTGACCGGGCCGGGGGCGGGGTGATCCGGGGCGTCGGTCCGCTTCACCGGGCCGGAGGCGGGGTGATCCGGGGCGTCGGTCCGCTTCACCGGGCCGGAGGCGGGGTGATCCGGGGCGTCGGTCCGCTTGACCGGGCCGGGTGCGGGGTGGTCCCCGCGCCCGGCGGCCGGCGATCCGCCGCCGGATTCCGCTGCTCCGGCCCGCTCCGGTCCGTCCGCCTGTTCCGCTCCTTCGGCCCGCTCCGGTACGTCGGGCCGTTTTGGTACACCGGCCCGCTCCGGCCCACCCGGTACACGTGGCAGCTCCGGAGAGGCCGTGTCCAGGGGTACCGACCAGGACCGTACGAGGCCCAACTGGACACCCTGGCGCGGCAGCACGGCGTCCAGCAGCCAGTCGGCGGCCACCCGGACGCGGTTGCCGGGCAGCGCCGCCAGGTGGTAGCCGCGGGTGACCGCCCCGGCAGCCGGGCCGGACAGCGGGATGCCGAACGGATTGGCGGCGGCCTGGACCCCGCCGAGGTCGACGGCGAAGCCCAGGTCGCGATGGCGGTAGGCCCGCCGGCGCCGGCCGAGGCCGAGCGAGGCGGCCACGTTCTCCCCGGCCACCCGGCCCTGGCGCCACGCGTGCTGGGCCGTCATCGGCGTGAAGGCCCCCGGGCGCTCCAGATCCGGTACGGCGGCCGCGTCCCCACAGGCGAACACGTCGGGCCGGCCCGGCACCTGCAGATACGGGTCGACGATCAGGCGGCCCCGTTCCAGTGGCTGCCCGGCCGCCTCCACCAGCGGATCAGGCCGTACCCCGACACACCACACCAGCGTCCGGGACGCGACGGACTCACCGTCGGTGAGCAGCACCCCGTCATGGGTGGCCTCCTTCACCGACGTCCCCATCCGTACGTCGACACCCCGCGCCCGCAGCACCCGGTCGGCCGTGCGGGACAGCCGCTCGTCCATCTCCGGCAGCACGCGGGGTGCCACGTCCAGCAGGATCCAGCGCGGCCGGAGCCCGGCGGGCGGCGGATGCCGGCGGGCCAGCCGGTCGGTGAGCAGCTGCATCTGCGCGGCGACCTCGGTGCCGGTGTAGCCGGCGCCGACCACGACGAAGGTGCAGCGGGCCGCGCAGACCTTCGGATCGTCCTCCGTGGCGGCCAGCTCCACCTGGCGGGTCACGTGGTCGCGCAGGTACAGCGCCTCGGGCAGCCCGCGGAAGCCGTGCGCGTGCTCGGCGACCCCGGGGACGGGCAGCAGCTTGTTGACGCTGCCGACACACAGCACCAGCCGGTCGTAGGCGAGGGTGCCGATGCCGCCCTCGGGGTCGGAGTAGTGGACCGTGCGGCCGTCGAGGTCGACGTGGTCCGCCTCGCCGAGCACCATCCGCACCCCGTGCAGGGTGCCCGGCAGCGACACGGTGACCCTGCGGGCCTCCAGGATGCCGGCGGCGACCTGGGGCAGCAGCGGCAGATACAGGAAGTAGTCGGTCGGGTTCAGCAAGGTGACGTCGGCCCGGTCCCGGGTCAGCCGGGCCAGTGTGCGGGCAGCCCGGTACCCCGCGAACCCGGCGCCGACGATCACGACATGAGGTCGGCTCACGGTGCGCCTCCGGCGGTGTGGCTCGTCCGAGGTTTTCCGCGTAACCGGGGGCGGGGCACCCAAACGCCGGGCGGGTCACCCGTACGCCGGTCGGAGCACCCGAACGCCGCGCCGCGCCCCCGGCGTTTCGCCCGCCCGGCCCCGGTTACCCGGCCCGGGCCGATCAGAAGGGGTTCTTCGACTTCTACCGGACGAAGGTGCTGCCGCGGTTCGGGTGACTTCGGCGCGTTGCCGCGAAGGACGCCCCGGACCCGAGGCCCTGTCGAGCCTCAGGCCCTGTGACCAGGGGTGTCCGGAGTATCCGGAGTGTCCGGGGCGTCCGGAGGCTCCGTCGGCATCGGCGGGTACGGCAGCCCGAGGCCGCTCGGCGGGCCGGCCGGTGCGGTGCCGCCGATGACATGAGCCGGCGGCGCGGGGTGGCCGTGCTTGGGGTGGGCGGCGCCACGCAGGGCGTAGGCCACCACGCCCATGATCGCCGCTGTGATCAGGGCGGCGCCCCAGCCGGGCAGACCGGTGGCCAGGGCCAGACCCACCGCGAGGGCCAGCGCGGCGCCCGCGTACAGGGCGGCGGCGCCGGACGCGGCGTAGAGCGTGGCGGTGCGGCGCTGCTTGCGGGTCTGCTCGCGCAGCTCGTCGCGTACCGTCTCGCGTGCCACCTGTGCCAGCTCTTCGACCAGCTGCTTGTCCAGATGTTCCAGGTGATCCAAACGGTCCATACCCTCCGGGTACCCGGAGGCCACGGCGGGTAACGCGGGCGCCCTGCACGCCCCGGACCGCCCCAACTAGGCTCGGCGGCATGGAGATTCTGGGCGCCTCGCTGCGCATCTGCGTCGACGACCTCGAGACCGCGATCCCCTTCTACGAGCGGCTGGCCGGCGGCAGAGCCCTGCGCTTCGAGCGCGGCGGGGTCCAGGTCGCCGCGATCGGCTCCTTTCTGCTGATGAGCGGTCCGGAGGCGGAGCTGGAGATCCTGCGCAAAGTGGCCGCGACCATCGCCGTCGAGGACGTGGACGAGGCGCACCGGCTGCTGACCGACCTCGGCGCCCGGATCATCGCGGGGCCGGTGCCGACCCCGGTGGGCCGGAACCTGCTCGCGATGCATCCGGACGGGTCGGTGTTCGAGTACGTCGACCAGCGGGGCTGAGCCGGTCAGACCGCGTCGGGCCGCATCCGGAAGTCGTACCGGTCGGGCAGCGGCTCGTCGGTGAGCCGGGCCCAGAGGCCGCCCAGCACCTCCTCGCCCTCCCGCAGATCGGCGACCTCGAACCCGGCGTCGAAGACGGCCCGCGCCTCGACGGGCCGTCCCTCGGCGAGCAGCAGTTCGGCCTCCAGCAGCCGGAACCGACCGCGCTCGCGGACGGCGGGCAGCAGCCGCTCCCACACCGCTCGGGCGTCCGCCATGCGCCGCACCCGGAGCAGTGCCTGCAGGGTTTCCCGGCCGAGCGCGGCCACCGCGGCCGTCCACGCCTCACCCTCGTCGCGCCGTTCGCGGCACAGGTCGTCGAAGGCGTCCGCGTACCGTTCGGCGGCCCGTTCGTGGTGACCGGACTCCTGGTCGGCGACGGCGAGGCAACGCAGCAACGGCCAGAGCGACGGGGCGAGTTCGAGGGCGCGTTCCCAGCTGCGGACGGCTTGGGCGCGGTCGCCGGCGTGCCACTGGGCGACGCCGAGGTGGTACTCGGTGTGCGGGGTGGCGGGCGCGGTCTCCAGCATGTCCCGCCAGTGCGGGGCGACGAGGGTCTCGCCGGGCGGCCGTACCCGGCGCGGCTCCGGCAGGGAGCCGGTGCGCAGCAGTTCCCGCCAGGGCGCCTGTGCCTCGCCCAGGGTGGACTCGGGGAACGGGGTGCCGGGCAGTTTCCAGTCGGCGCGCAGCACTTCGAGCGCGCCCCAGCCGGATCCGGCGGCCAGGGTCTCGCCGGGGTCGCTGTCGGCGCACGGCTGCCATGCCGCGTACGCCTCCGCGACCCGGGCGCGCGGCAGGACCGACTCCAGCCGTTCCTCGGCGCCCTCGACCACCTGGTTCCACTCCCCCTCGGGCGGTGCGTCGAGCGGGCCGTACGCCTCCAGCCAGGACACCTCGCTCTCGGCCTCCAGCCGGACGTGTTCCAGCTGGGTCCGGGCGAGTCCGGCCTGGATCTCGCAGTAGCCGCCGGTGCCGGGTTCGGTCAGCCACTCCTGCCAGCGCCGGCCGCCGGGCAGGTGGCCCCACACGAAGAGCTTGCGGCCGCGCAGCACGTCGGTGGAGGTCTGCACAAGGCCGCGGCCCTCGGCGTCCAGCGCGGCGATCCAGCGGCGGCGGCCGTCGGGCACCTCGTAGAAGTAGTCGGCGGCATAGGGGCTGTTGAGCGGGTGGGTGCGGTCGATGCCGTCGTACGACGGGACGGGCACCCGGCGCAGCCGGCGCTCGTAGCCGAAGTGCCAGGCCTCCTCGGCGGGGGCCAGGACGCGGACCTCCTCCGGCACGGCGATGTTGGACCACCAGTAGGTCGGCACCGGCCGCTCGTGCGGGTTGCGGACGCGGACGCCGACGTAGAGGAAGTCGGAGCCGTCGGGGAGCCACAGGTCGACCTGGAACGGCAGGTCGCGCAGCCGCTCCCACTCCCACAGGCGCAGCATCTCGCCGCCGTCCGGGGCGGGGACGCGGGCGGCGTGCAGGGGCGCGCAGGAGAGGGTGGTGTGGCCGGTGGCGCCGATGTTCCATTCGATGCCGCCGGAGTACCAGGCGCCGTTGAGGGCGAAGTTGGCTGGCTGGAACACCGGGTTGCGGTAGAGGAGTTCGCGTCCTGTGGGCAGGTGGAGCAGGGAGGCGATGCGGCCGCCGAGGCCGGGCAGGACGGTGGCGCGCAGCCGGTCGTTCTCGATCACCAGGGCGTCGAGGGCGCGGGGCTCGCGGTTTCTGTCGTAGCCGTCGCGGATACGGACCGGGAGCAGGCTGCGCAGCGGGTCGTAGCCGAGCTGGCGGGCCATGTCCCTGGGCATGCCGTCCCGGTCGCGGTCGTCGATGCGGTGGACCTCGTCGAGCGGGCGCAGCGGGGGCAGGGGGTTGTCCGGGCCGGGCCGCCCGGCGGGCAGCGTCAGTACCTCACGTCGGATCCTCGTCACGATCACCATGGAACCCGGCGAGGGTCGAGTCGGCCAGGGGATGTGCCGGTCAGGATTGCGCAAAGGGTGTGTTCAGGCGGCGGGGTCGCGCATCTCGGCGGTGAGCGCCCAGCGTTCGTGGTCGCGCCAGGCGCCGTCGATGTGGAGCATGGCCGGGGAGAACCCCTCCAGCCGGAAGCCGGCGCCGCGGGCCAGCGCGATGGAGGCGGTGTTCTCGGGCTGCACGTTGATCTCCAGCCGGTGCAGCCCGAGCGGGCCGAAGGCGTACCCGATGACCAGGTCGAGGCCCTCGCGCATCAGGCCGCGCCCGGCGGCGTGCGCGAAGGCCCCGTAGCCGAGGGCACCGCACTGGAAGCCGCCGCGCACGATGTTGTTGATGTTGATGAACCCGGCGATGTCCCCGCTGTCCTTCTCGCACACCAGGAAGCCGGCCTTGGTCGGGTCCTCGATCAGCGGGCGCGCGTAGGCGGCGTAGGCCCTGTCGTTGTCCGGCGGGAACAGCCAGGGCCGGTGCAGGTCCTTGCTCTCCCGGGCCCGCGCGGTGAACTCGGGTCCGTCTTCGAGGCTGAAGTGACGGATGGCCACCCGGGGGCCCTCGGCGAGGTAGTGGGGTGCGGTGTGCGGCATCGGGCCAGCGTACGGCGTACCCGCACGCGCCGCCTCCGGAAACCCGCCCGGGCCGTCTCCAGGAATTCACCGGCGCGCCGGCTCCCGGAGTCCGCCTGGTCCGGCACCTCGAACTCGCCCCGGACCGGCTCTGGAATCCAGCCGGCCCAGCCCGAGCCGATCCGCCCGGACCGGCTCTGGAATCCGTCCAGCCCGGCTCCAGCCGATCCGCCCGGACCGGCTCCTGACATCCGGCC